>JALVZP010000286.1 GCA_027037575.1 Desulfobacterales bacterium
CTCTTTCTTCGGCCATCTTCTTGAATCTTTCAAGAAGTTTTTCTGCCTCCTCCACCTTCGGTTTATAAGGCCATTCATTTGGTATCTCTTTGTGGCTCTTTGTGTCTTCAATTACATGGAGCAGGGTAAGATTTACCCCTGTTAGTTTTGCAAATCTGCTACTCAATATAACAGCCCTTTCTGATGCCTCAGAGGCATCAACTGCCACTAATGCCCTCGGTATATTTCCCTTTTCTTCCATAAACTCCCCCTTAGTTTGATCTTTCTACAATCCATTTTATTGCCTCAGGCCATACCTTCTTATGAGAGCTTCCACTTACAGTAAGTCCTACATGACCTTTGTCAGAAACAAGCAGTTTCTTATCCTTGCTTGGTATCTTTTCAAAGAATGGAAGAGTGGATTCAGGAGGAGTAAGGTTGTCCTTTTCAGCAATAATTGCAATAACTGGCATGGTAATCTTATTTAGATCAATCTTTTTTCCATCTATATCATACTCTCCCTTTATTATCTCGTTCCTATGATACCACCTTGTGATCTGCTCTTCATAAACAGATCCAGCAACAGCAGGAGAATCATATATCCAGTGATCCATATAGAAGAAGGTCTTAACAAGCTTTTTATTTTCCACATTTTCTATGACATCCAGATATTTCAGGCCAAGCTTTACAGGCTCAACCAATAAAAAAGAAATGTTTAATAACTCACCAGGCATATTTCCAAGTGCCCTAGAGATCTTTACAGGATCAATGTGCATTGCCCAAAGTGTTATAGTATTTTCTGTATGAAAATTTATTGGAACTGCCTGAAGCACAAGATTCTTTATCTTTTCAGGATTCAGGCATGTATATATAACTGCCATAGTTGCACCAAGACAATATCCATGTAGTGTAATCTTTTCTACCTTCTTCTCCTTCCTTATGAAATCCACACAAAAGTCTATGTATTCTATATAGTCCCTTATCTGGAAAAACTTATCAGATCTCTTTGGATAACCCCAATCTATCATCCACACATCTATCCCTGCATCCATAAGTTTGCCTACTATGCTTACCTCTTCATATAGATCCATTATGAATGGCCTGTTTATATAGGCATAGGATATAAGAAGAGGAATCTTTGCCTTTGGACTTCCCTTAAAATGCATAAGGCTAAACAGCCAATCTTTATGAACGACATCAAATTCTCGTGTCCAAGGCTTGAATTCCACAAGGAAATTATCAATCATTTCTTTTCACCTCCACTTTTTTTGGCCTTTGTCTCCTTTATCTCTTTCTTTGACTCCAGTTCCTCTATCCTTCTTTCCAGTTCTTTTACTTTCCTCCTAAGCTCCATTATCCTCTTATGTGCCTCATCTGCATTTCCTACAGTAGCAAATGGATTTAGAGGATTGTTTTCAAACATCTCTTCAAAGAATCTTCTTGTCCTGTAGAGATAGTCCATAAGATGAGAAACCATTTTCCCTTGAACCTCTAAGTATCTCTTGGATCTGAGGAGTGTATCAAACTTTTGATTGGATAGTTCTATAAATCTATTTCTGAATTCCTTAAAAGTATTAAATCTCTGTTTATTAGCAAGATCTACAAACTCCTTTATGGCCTCCCTATAGGTAGACCTTATCATATCCTTAAATTCCATATAATATTCAGTAAACTGCTCCCATTCATCTAATGCATCCATAAGATACTGAGATGTCTTCTTGGTAAGGATAAATGGATAGTCTGCATAAAGCCTTATCTCTTCTATGTCTACAAACAAATAGTGTTTATAATAAAGATCAAGTCTTTGTCTCCAGCTTTCTCTAAAGCTATCTAAAAAACTCTTTACAACAGGTGGTGTAGTGATTCCTAAGGAAAGCTCTGTCATTAGAGTGAGATGTGAAAAAAGGGAATCTAAAAATTCTTTCCATGTATTTATAAGCTCCCACTGTCCCTCTATAGATTCTACTATTTCAGGAATTGGCATAAGAAATCTTAGTTGTCTAAATCCACGAAGGGTAATCTCAAGCGGCCTAAAGAAAAACCTGAATACTTCCTCAAACAATGCCTCAAATCTTTCTCCATAGCCAAGCTTTTTTCCTGCTGCATGTTCTTTCCAAAGATCTTCCAATTTTTCTCTTATTGTTATGTTTCTTAAAAGCAGCTCAAAAGATTCTTTTGGAAGTGCTTTAAATAACTCTATCAGCTGATTTCTTCTTATCTCCTCCATAATCTAACTCCTCTAAAAAAGAGGGACTGGTCAATGACCAGCCCTTTCCCTTTCATTCATTTCTACTTTTTTGTACTTTCTCCTGGAGTGGCCTTTTTTCCAAATTCCACAATTCTATCAAAGATATCATCAGATTGTTTTTCCAATTGATCCATAAGTTTTTTAAAGTTTTCAAACACTCTTGATTGAGATTCCATATAGAGGTTCATTGTCTTTCTTAGATTTTCAGAGACTTCAGATGGCAAAAACTGTCTTACGTAAAGTTCAGCCATACTTGCAAAGCTATCCATTGCAAGCTTTGTCAATTCTAAATTTGTTTTTGCTATAGAATAGCCCATTTTGTAAAATGACTTCCAGGATTCAATAAAATCTTTAAACTCCATCGCCTTTTACCTCCTTATAAATTTTGCATTTATTTTAAGAATTGCTTATTTTCTTGACCATAGAGTATTTTACCCATTTTTATGGGAAATAGTCCCAACAAAAGAAAAAAAGTTGATTTTTGTAAAATAATTTTTCTAATATGAGATTATGGTTATTCCCAAAAAGAACCAGTTGATTGGGATTGATATAGGGAGCCATTCTATAAAGATTGTAGAAATTGAACACAAAAAGAAGGAAAAGGTACTAAAAAATATTGGTATTGCTTATCTTCCCCCACTTGCCGTATCTCCTTCAGGCATAAAAGATCCTGAAGCTGTAAAAACTGCTATATCTAATCTTTTTCAAAACTTAAAAATAAAGAATAAAAAAGTTGCAACAGGACTTTCAGCCTCTTCTATAATCACAAAAAAGATCAGCTTGGTGGAAAGTGAGGAATTAAATTTAGAGGAGGTAATAAAGGAAGAGGCAGAAAGATTTATACCATTTGATATGGATGAGATATATCTGGACTACGATATTATGGATACTATATATGAAGAAAATGAAGAGATAGCTCGTCTTGAAATCATTGTCGTTGCCTCAAAAAAGGATTTAGTTGATAGCTATGTAAAGATTTTAAAAGAAATAGATCTTGTCCCAAGCATTGTGGATGTAGATATTTTTGCTATGCAGAATGCATTTGAGCTAAGTAATCCAGATGTAGATATGGAAAAGATTTATCTATTGGTTGATATCGGTTCATCTACAATAAATACAAATGCAGTAAAAGGAAATATATCGCTATTTATCAGAAGCTCTCAGACTGGAGGAATAAGTATAACAAAAAAGATTATGAAAGAATTTCAGATAGGATTTGAAGAGGCAGAGAAGATAAAATTTGGGATAATAGAACTGGAGGGGGATCAGGAAAAGAAAGTAAAGGATATATTTAGAGACACCGTTAAAGAGTGGGTAGATGAGATTAAAGGAAATATACATTTTATCCACAATTCTTATCCAGGAGAAGAAATAGAGAAGATCTTTATAACAGGAGGATCAACCAATATCTTAAACATAGAAAAATTTTTTGAAAAAGAATTGGAGATTCCCGTAGAAAGACTTGATCCATTTTCAGGACTTGCAATAGACAAGAATATAGATCCTTCATATCTTGACTCCATAAAAGCACAATCAACAGTAGCTATTGGATTAGGACTTAGGAATATAGCAGACAAATGATAAGAATAAATCTTTTACCAGCAAGGATAGAGAAAAGAAAGGAAAATATAAAGAGGCAAATAAGCATATATCTGTTGAGCATCATATTTGTTTTATTATGCTGTTTTTACCTGAATCAAATGCAAACTCAAAAGATAAAAAGGCTGGAGGCTATTAAGGAGGAAAAGAAAAAAGAGTTGAGGAAATATCAAAGGATAAACAGAAAGATAAGAGAACTTCAGGCAAAGATAAGAGAATATCAAAAAAAAATAGATGTAATAAAAAAAATAGCCAAATATAGATTAGAGCCAATAAAAATATTAGATGAGCTTGTAATGGCTATTCCAAGGGATAGACTGTGGTTTGATTCTCTAAGTTATAATGGGAAAAAGATCTTTATAAATGGTGGTGCAAAAGACAATGATACAGTTGCCCTTTTTATGAAAAGGCTAAAGAGCATGCCCCATATTAAGGATGTAATTCTAAGGGAAACGAAGTTGGTTAAACTTGACAAATATAAATTGAATATAAGAGAGTTTAGTTTAGAATGTGATATTAATGTGCCAAAGGAAAAGAAATGAGATACTTAGACAATCTGATCGAGAAAGTAGAGGCTATAAAACCAACTTATAGGATAGTTATATTTGCTGGAACTGTTCTGCTTATATTTGCCATCTTCTATTTTCTTTCCTTTTCTCCAAAAGCAAAAAGAATTGATCAACTTAAAAATGAGATATCAAATCTGGAAATGAGGATAAAAAAGGCAAAGGCACTTGCCAGGAGACTTCCTGAGTTTAAAAAGAAGGCAGAAAAGATGGAAAAGCAGTTTAGGGTAGCATTGGAGTTATTGCCTAATCAAAGAGAAATACCTTCTCTCTTAGAGAGAATAAATCATATTGGCATAGAAACAGATCTTGTATTTCAAGTGTTCAGACCAGGCCGAGAAAAAAGTGAAGGTTTTTATAGCCAGATTCCTATCTATGTGGAGTTAGAAGGAAAATTCCATAATATAATGGAGTTCATGTATAAAGTAACTACTATGAAAAGGATAGTTAATGTCTTTGATATAAGGATGAATCCTAAGGAAAAGTTCTCAACTCAGCTTAGAACAACAATTAAAGCTGCAACTTACAGGTTTGTGCCTGATGTCGAGAAAAGAAAAAAATAAAACGATATTATTTCTTCTTTTTTTATTTTTTCTGCTAATAAATCCTTATCTCTTTGGAGAAGATGATATATATCAGATATTAAAAAAGCCCTCTTATGTATATAATCCAGATGGAAAACCTGACCCATTTGAACCATTCTTTATAAAAGAAGAATCATTTAAGGGAATCTCTCCTGAAGAGCTCAGGAAATTAAAACTTATTCCATCTTTAAAGACAGAGTTACAAAGGATAAAGCTGGAAGATTTAAGGATTGTTGCTGTTGTTAAGATGGGACATAAAGTGATTGCAATGGTAGAAGGGCCTGATGGCAAGGGATATATCTTAAAACCAGGTATGGGAATAGGTATGAAGGGAGGGGTTGTAGATAAGATTATCTTTAAGGAAGAGATGACCCCATTTGGAAGAAAGCTTATAAAGAAAGTAATAATTAAAGAGCCTTTTTTAAAAAATGGAAAGATCTGTTTCAGGTATATTGATTTGAGCATGGAGCAAAAAAATGAATAAAAAAGGAGACTTATATATGCGCAGGATACTTTTTTTTGTTTTTGTATTCTTAATTCTATTATTTATATCAGATTGTTGTTATGCTGCTTTTATAGAAAAGATTGGAATTATAGAAGATACTAACAAGAAGCTAAAATTTCTTATAAAATCAAAAATCACCTCTTACAAGGCCTTCATGCTTTCACGTCATTATCCAAAGCTTGTTTTAGATATAAAAGACACCTTTATTAAACGGGGATATAAAAAGAGACTAAAGCCAAAGGGAGGAATTATTTCCTGCATTTATATAGGAAATAGAAAAAAAGGAGCAAGAATTGTATTTGTTTCAAAAAGACGTTCAGGTTTTAAATATAGGATAGAACAGAAAGAAAAATATCTGATTGTTACTTGCTGGCCAAAAAGCAAGAGGAAGATAATTAAAGGGAAATACCTGCCAATTCCAAAACCAAGGAAAGGAAATATAAAAGGGCTTCTTAAAACTGCATCAAAGAGGACTGAAGGGGAAATAGGCATTACTAAGATCCCAACCTATACAGGACAAAGGATCTCCCTCGATTTTTATAAGGCAGATCTTCACAATGTTTTCAGGCTGTTTGCTGAAATAAGTGGAAAAAATTTTATAGTAAGCGATAAGGTAAAGGGAACAATTACAATGACCTTAAAAAATGTTCCATGGGATTTTGCCTTAGATCTTATATTAGAAGTAGAAAACCTGAAAAAAGAAGAAAGGCTTAATACTTATATAATCAAGCCCATAGAAAAGAAGGAAAAGGGGAAAGGTGAGCTTATAGTGAGAAAAGTGTCAGAAAACACCATACGCTTAGCAAGGCTACTAAAAAAGAAGGAAGAGAATATAAGAAGGGCAGAAAGATTGATAAAAAAGGCGTATGATCTGGAGAAAAAGAAGAAAATAAAGGATGCACTCAGGCTTTATGAAGAAGCTACAGAGCTCTGGGAGGACAATATAGATCTGTTAAAAAAGACGGCTTATCTCTATTACAAGGAAGGAAACTATGCAAGAGCCTATTATTTTGCCAACAGGGCATTAAAGCTTAATCCAAACGATTCAGAGGCAGCCCTCTACGGGGCACTTTCTGCAATAAAACTATCCAAGAATAAGGATGCAAATATCCTTTTTGATATAGCAATTAAAGGGGAACCAAAGCTTCCTGAGGCATATTATGACTATGCCCTTTTTCTGGAAAAACAAAAAGACTATATCCATGCATTAGCAGTATATGAAGAATATGAAGATATGTTTGGGCCAGTTCTTCAAACAAGCTTATCTATAGC
>JALVZP010000287.1 GCA_027037575.1 Desulfobacterales bacterium
TCAGAAGACAGGGCTATAAAAGACATTATATCATTTTTGAATCATAAAGAGACAGAGATATGCATAAAGGCAGAAAGAGGCTTTTTAAAAGAGCTTGGTGGAGGATGCCAGATCCCTATTGCTGCATATGCAAAGATAAATGGGAACAGGCTTTTTATAAGAGGGATGGTATCTGACTTGAAAGCAGAAAGGTTCTTAATTGAATCTTTAGAAGGAGATCTTAATATTCCTGAAGAGATTGGAAAAAGATTGGCAGAGGAACTTTTAAAAAAGGGAGCAAATAAGATCTTAGAGGAGCTATACAGTGGAAACTAAAAAAGGAAAGGTATATCTTATTGGAGCAGGTCCTGGAGATCCAACCCTTATTACTCTAAAAGGAAGAAGCATATTAGAAAAGGTAGATGTAATTGTCTATGATAACTTAATAAATCCCCTTCTTTTAAGATATGCAAAAAAAGATGCAAAGCTTATATATGTTGGAAAAAGGGCAGGAAAACACTTTATGGATCAGGAATCCATAAATAGGCTTCTTATAGATCTTTCTAAAAAAGGGCTTTTTGTAGCAAGGCTTAAGGGAGGAGACCCATTTATATTTGGAAGAGGAGGAGAGGAGGCACAGGCACTTTCAAGAGAAGGAATTGAGTTTGAGATAGTTCCTGGGATTACATCTGCCATAGCTGTTCCTTCATATGCAGGAATTCCCTTGACTCACAGAAAATATGCGTCATCAGTAACATTTGTTACAGGGCATGAAGATCCAACAAAGAAAGATTCAAGCATTTCTTGGGATAGGATTGCCCATTCAGGAACAATTGTCATACTTATGGGAGTAGGAAATTTGAGCTCAATAAAGAAAAGGCTTATAGATGAAGGCCTTTCTCCAGATACTCCATTTGCCATAATATGCAATGGAACACTCCCAGGCCAAAGAGTCTTTCAAGGAAAATTAAAGGAAATGGACTCTGTTGCAGAAAAAGAAGGGATTAGGCCTCCTGCAATAGTTGTTATTGGAGATGTGGTAAGGCTGAGGGATGAGATTAAGTGGTTTGAAAAAAAGCTGCTTTTTGGAAAAAGGATTCTTATAACAAGGGCTGAAGAGCAAGCAGATGAACTTTTATATCCACTTATGGAGCTTAGTGCAGAATGTATCCTCTTTCCTACAATAAGGATACTTCCTCCAGAAAGCTGGGATTACGTAGATAAGGAAATAGAGGATTTGGAAAGATATGAGTGGATCATATTTACATCTGTAAATGGAGTAAGGTTCTTCTTTAAAAGAATGAAAGATCTTGGAAAAGACATAAGGCTATTTTCAAAAACAAAGGTATGTGCAATAGGAGAAAAAACAGCAAGTATGTTGAAAGATATGCTTATAATTCCAAATATTGTTCCTGAGGAATATAGGGCAGAAGGAGTAGTTGAATGCTTTAAGAATCTGGATATAAAAGGAAAAAGGATACTTATTCCAAGGGCAGATAAGGCAAGGGATATTCTTCCAAAAAGGCTTTCTGAGATGGGAGCAGATGTAAGTGTTGTTAGTGTTTATAGAAATGTAATTCCAGAAGTAGAAGATAAAAGAAAAGATGAGATAAAGAGAATGATTCAGGATGGAAAGATTGATCTTGCCATATTTACAAGCCCATCCACATTTAAAAATTTTTTGTCTTTACTAAATATTTCATTTAAGGAAGCAAAAACTTTTTTAAGTAATGTAGATATTGCATGTATAGGCCCTGTTACAGAAGATGCTATAAAGAAAGCAGGTCTTAACTGCATTATAATTCCTTCTAAATACACAATCCCAGATCTTATAAATGCTGTAATTTCTCATTATACTCACCTTTAGTTGTCGACCCCTAATAATGTAATTTTCCCTGGACTTCGACAAAAATTAAAAAACAAGAATTTACCTTTATTCTGCTATTTTTCTGCTCCAAAAAAATTCATTGACAACAAAAATCTAATTTTGCAGAATCTGTTGTAGCTAAACGAA
>JALVZP010000288.1:0-1173 GCA_027037575.1 Desulfobacterales bacterium
TAGTTCTCCGCCAGATACAATGTCTGCCCCTCCTCTAAGCTTAGAAAATAGCCTAAGTATGGCAATATTTGAATTGGACTTTACAGAAAAGCAGGTGATGTGATCTATTCCACTAAATGCATTATCAAATGCATTAAAGTGTCTTACAAGTGTCTGATAAGAGTAAAGATAAAATGGTGTTCCAATCTCATCTGCTATTCTTTCTATAGGAACATCCTCACAAAATAGTCTTCCATCCTTATACATGAAATGATGCATACTACTTCCCCCTTACTTCTATCTTTATTATCTCTGAAGCTGGCCCAATAGAGTTTCCATTTCCTAAGAGCCTTATTCTAAGAAAATATATCCCCTCCTTCTTTACCCATGGAAGTTCTAAGAAGAATTTTCCATCTCTTATGACATTCTTCCTTATCTCCTTTGATCTACCAAGATATACAGGACATTCTTCACATGGTGGATTTTCAAAGCTATATCTGGAATAATAGATCTTGCATCCTACTATATCAGAAAGACTATATCCCTTTTTTCTTCCACTTATCTCTCCTTCTATAACCCATATTCCATCTTTCCTTTTTGCCTCAGGATAGATCACCCTAAATGGAAGCTTATGTCTTGGAACATAGAGTGTAGTCTTTCTTCCACATGATATTGCTAAAAAAATCACAAGAAATAATACTACTCTATTCATCTTCTTTTAAGATCTCCTTTTTTGCCTCATCTATCATCTTCCTTACATGCTTAGGACCTGTTCCACCATATATCTCCTTCTTTTCCACACTCTTTATAGGATCAAGCCATTCATATACATCCTCCTCGATAAGATCTGAAAATCCCTTAAGCTCATTTAAAGATAGATCCATAAGCTCCTTTCCCTTTTCTATTGCATAAAGAACAATCCTTCCAACAATCTCATGTGAACTCCTAAATGGAACACCCTTTTTTACAAGATATTCAGCAAGATCCGTTGCAGTAATATATCCTCCTCTTAGTGCATCCCTTATCCTTTCTCTTCTAAAGGAGATATTCCTAATAAGCCTTTCCATAATCTCTAAGCAATCCTTTATAGTGTCATATGTATCAAAAAGTGGCTCTTTATCCTCTTGCATATCCTTATTATATGTAAGTGGAAGCCCCTTCATCATTGTAAGAACTGAGATAAGAGATCCATAT
>JALVZP010000288.1:1183-1978 GCA_027037575.1 Desulfobacterales bacterium
GTTCCAGAAAGTGCAGCACTTCCAAGTGGCATAATATCAGTCCTTTTTCTACATTCCCTAAATCTTTCCTTATCCCTTTTTAGCATCTCATAGTATGCCATGAGATGATGTGAGAGAAGAACTGGCTGTGCCCTTTGAAGATGTGTATATCCTGGAATAACAATATCTATGTTTTCTTCTGCCTTTTCAATAAGTGCTAACTGAAGCATCTTTATTTTTTTTAATACATCCCCTATAGCATCCTTTAAGAACATCCTTGTATCTAAGGAAACCTGATCATTTCTACTTCTTGCTGTATGAAGCTTTCTTCCTATATCTCCTGTCTTCTCTATAAGCCTATCTTCTACAAGAGTATGTATGTCCTCATATCCATTAAATAAGATCTTTCCTTTATCAAGCTCCTCCTTTATCTCATTTAATGCATCTATTATCTTTTTTGCCTCATCCTCTCTGATAATTCCTTTTTTTGCAAGCATCCTGCAGTGTGCAATACTTCCTTTTATGTCATATGGATAAAGTCTTTTGTCAAAGTGTATGGATGAATTGAATTTGTCTACTAATGGATCTAATCCTTGCTTAAATCTTCCTCCCCATACCTTCTTTTTCATAAAAAATACCCCTTTTCAAAGATTTGACATACTATAGCATTATGGATTACTTTGTCAAAGACAAGCAATCCTAGGAGAGGCAGTTATGAAAAAGACATTCTTTAAGCTTACTCCTTCCAAGGAGGTATTTGAAATAATAGATAGATTTCCTCAGATAGAAGGATCAGAAAAGGTTGAGATAGAAGAT
>JALVZP010000289.1 GCA_027037575.1 Desulfobacterales bacterium
CCTGTAAATATAGAAAATATTGGAGATACCCAGCGTGCTACTAATATTGTCAACAATGGATATAAAGTTCAGACAGTCGAACATCTTCTGGCCACATTCTATGGATTTGGTATTGATAATGCTATTGTAGAGCTGGATGCACCTGAGGTTCCTGCCATGGATGGAAGTGCCTTTTCCTTTGTATTCCTTATCCAGATGGAGGCAGGGATAGCTATCCAGGATGAGTTTAAGAAATTTCTTGTTATAAAGAAGCCATTCAGATTGGAAATGAATAGATCAGAAATAGAAGTATATCCCTCAAATGAATTGAGGATTGAATATTATATTGACTTTGATCATCCTCTTTTGAGGAATCAGTATTATGACTTTAGGTTCTCTACCAAAAATTTTATACATGAGATTAGCAGGGCAAGGACATTTGGTTTCTTAAATGAAGTAAAGAGACTTATAGAAATGGGATGTGCACAGGGAGGATCCTTGGACAATGCAATAATCTTGGACGATTTTAGGGTATTAAATCCTGAAGGTCTAAGGTTTAAGGATGAGTTTGTAAGGCATAAGATACTCGATTTTATAGGAGATATTGCAACTCTTGGAATTCCGATTATAGGACACTTTGTAGTAAGAAAAGCAGGACATTCCTTTAATCACTTTATGCTAAAGAAGCTTATAAGGGAATATGCTTCTTGCTGGAAGGTGGTATCTCCAGAGATAGAGGATATTGAAATTAGGCTTCCCATATTTGGTATGCCAAGACCTGCATATGTATATTAAGGTTTGTAGAAGTTAAAGGTTTTAATAATTGCCTCTCTTAGAGGCGTAAACACATTCAATCCCAATTCCCTTCGAGCAAGTTCAATAGAAGGCACATAATATCTCTTTCCAGAGGAAATCCTATTCTGAAAGACTACTTCCTTTACACCTGTGCATTCAGCTACTAAGTATGCAAGATCTCTTATACTTACAGCTTGGTCAGATCCCACATTGTATGGCTGAAGGGATCTTCCTCTAAGGAGTATATGAAGTAGCCAAATCATAAGGTCAGAAGCATAAAGATATGATCTTATTGGACTTCCATCTCCCTTTACAACAATAGGTCCTCCAAGAAGGGCATCTCTTATGAAATTTCCAACTGCATAATGAACATTTAGCTGTAGGTAAGGGCCTAAGAAGGAAAAGCATCTTGCAATCTTTATCTCGAACCTGTATTTTTTTGCATATATATAGCAAAAAAATTCTGCTACCCTCTTACCAATTCCAAGTGGGGCATTTGGGTCATCTATGGCTACACCTCCATTGTAGTCTTCAGAGATAGGAAAATTGAAATCTCCATATATATAGCCAGAGCTGGTATATAAAAGTTTCTTAGCATCACATTCTAAGCAGAAATCTAAGATATTCCTTGTTCCTTGAGTAATTATATCAAATCTTTCTAATGGATCTGCTTCTCTAAATTTTTCAACTGCTGAGGCACTTGCAAAATGAATAATGTAGTCAAATTTCTCCTTAGGAAAGGTAAAGTTTCTTACATCACCGGTATAAAATCTTAATATTGGATTTTTAGCAAGATGAGGTGCCTTTTTTTCAAAAGATTTGTAGTTTCTTGTTAAAACTGTGGCAGATAAGTTTAAACCAAGTCTTTTATTTGCCCATATAAGTGTTTCAAGAAGCCAACAGCCAAAAAATCCTGTTCCTCCTGTTATAAATAGTTTTTTATCTTTAAGCTCCTGAAGTATGTCCTTCGTGTGATCCAGTATAAATTCAAGATCATCTAAGATCTTTTCATTTACAAAGACGTCTTTGCTCTGGTCTGATAAAATCCCTTTCATCAAATACCTCATTATAAGGTACAGGAAGTTCTTTTCTGTATATTCTTTTTATAACATATTCCTTTATAAACTCCCTATTTTCAGCAATCCAGCAACCATCATAGTATTGGCCAAAAAATCTTATACTTAACCCACGTTCAACAATATCCCTTAGTGGTTCTTTAAAGAAGTTTCCCAAAGAAACATAAATATATGGACACGGCATGACATCTCCATATTTAGTTATAGAAATCATCCTTTTTACTGCAATACAGCCTAAATTGAGGCCGTAAGAAGGGGTAAAATGTGTAAAGACATTGTATTTCTTTTCAAGTCCCTTCACATATTCAATATCTTCTCTATCAACCAATACATCGAAATTTCCTTCCCAGTTTCCTACGGGCTTTGCATAGGTTACAAATACACCTACACCCTTTCCATTCAAAAACTCCAAAAAATTAATAAATTCCTCTGACCTTACCCTCTGCTTAGTAACAACTGTCTGAACAATTATGTGTAAACCTTCTTCTAAGGCAGCATCAATGGCTCTTATACATCTTTTAAATGCTCCTTTTTTTCTTCGAAACCTATCATGTTCTTCCTCATTTAAACTATCAAGGCTAAGCTGAATCTTATCTACCCCAATTTCTTTTAAATATCTTGCCATATTCCTGTCTAAAAACCATCCATTTGTATCTACGCTAATGTAGAATTTATCTGGATCAATAGCGTCTATGATCTTTTCCAAGTCTGGAAAGATTAATGGCTCTCCTCCAGTAAGGACAAAGTGAGCAAGACCCATTTCATCTGCCTGCTTTGAAAGTTCCTTCACATCAGATGGTGTAAAGTTCCTTTCACCTTTCCTTCTCCTCATTCTTGCCTCTGTGCAATGTTCACAATGAAAATTACATCTGTAATCATATACTAATCTGACAATAGCAATACTTTCTCCTCTTTTAACCTTTTCCTCAAACTTCATGACCTTTTCGTATACATAAGGCTTTTTCTTTTTTAGCTCATTTCTTTTTTCTATCTCTTCTTTCTTAAGCATATCTACCCTTCTATGTATTTTTTATAGATGAAGTGGACTGGAATAAGATTGTCTGGGCATTTCTTATGCCACGCCCATTGTCCATTTTTTGGTTTTCCTCCTATATACATAAGACTTCTGTCTGGTGGACATTTCAGCTTGCATCTATATAGTAAGGAAATAAAATGGCCTTTATTCCTTTGATCAGAAAGAATAATTTCATTTATTGCAATAGGATCTGGCTCAAAATCTACATCTGCTTTAAGTTCATTCCTTGCAACCTTTTTAATACGTTCATATATAGGTTCTTTATATCTTATTATCCCACCTGGGACATGCCATCCAGGAGGAAGCATTTTATCTTCTCTCCATACCAGAAGGGTTTCTCCTTTCTCATTTTTTATAAGGAGATCCACATTAATCATGGGGGTTATTCTTGTGACAAATAGGAATATCTCTTCTGGAAGGCCCTTAGATGGATCTGATATAAAGGTCTCAATCTGATTAATAAGATCGACAATCTCTTTTTTCATCTTACTATCTCTAATCCAGATTCCCTTAAAATAGCTATCCTCATTCTTTTATCGTAGTCTGAAAGCAGTATCTCTTTAATTTCATCAGAGTAGCTTCCCGCCATAACAATCACAGCATCCACAGGATCTTTCCTTAAATATTCAGGGGAATGTATAGGAATATGAGTTAAAGGTGTAAACTTTCCTTGCTTAAAATCAGCGGAATCTACCACATAACTTATCCTCTTTGCTATTCCTGTTAAAGAAAGTATTGCAAATGCCTGATGACCTGCTCCCCATACAGCAACTCTTCTAAACTGCCTTAGATAATCTTTTAATTGTTTTTCTATCTTTTCTTTTGTCTTCAAAAAACCTGATACATCTACTCTTCTTCTCTTTCTCACTATTGCAGAAAGGATGTATTCATGCCATATCTCATCTATCTTTATAACATCAAATCCATTAAGTTCTAATGCTATCCTGAGAGTTTTTTTAGTAAAATAGGATAGATGATCAGCCATAAATTCAGAAAATAGACCCTTTTTTAAGATCATATCAAAGTTTGGGACCTCAACAATTCCAACTCCATCCTCCTTTAGGTTTCTGTAAATGCACCTTAAGACAGTGTTAGGATCAGGGAGATGCTCCAGAAAGCTAAAGATAAAGAATGCATCAAAAGGGCCATTAGGGATCACATAATCCTCCTTTTCAACAAAACCTTCTATTACTTTAAGACCCTTTTTTTTGCATCTATTTACAGAATCTGAAGAATATTCCAATCCGTATATATCTAATCCCAACTCCTTTAAAAGGGAAAGATATTCTCCCTTTCCAGAACCTATCTCAATTGCCCTTTTGCCAAAAAGATCATACTCCTTTATAAAGTTTCCAAGTTGATTTAGCCTAAATGTTCTCATTTCTTCAGAAAAGGAGATAGCCCTTATGGACTCTTTATAGTAAGAGACGGGTTTTATCTTCAATTGGATTAGTCCACATCCAGAACATTCATAGATTTTAAGGTTTATACCCCTTTCCTTCGTTATCTTACTTGAAAGATATTGGGCATTTCTTGGCATATTTTTGAACTGAAGTATTGGTTTATCAAAAAGTTCGCTGCCGCATATCCTGCATCTTTTCATGTTAAACCTCTTTTGACTCCAAAAATGGCCACAAGTCCTCAAGGGGCTTAGATACGATCCTTCCATCAGGCATTACCATAGAGGATATTCTTGGCTGGATCTGAAGATCAGGATCAATCATAACTTCACACATTACTGGGCATTCTGTCTCAATTACATCCCTAACTTCCTTCTCTAATCTATTCTGATTCTTTATCTGAAAGTATTTTAGCCCATATGCCTTTGCAATCTTTTTGAGATCAGGAATCGTAAGGCCACTTTCAGGATCACAACATACGAATCTTCCATTAAAGAATCTCTTTTGTGTATTCCTTATAGCTGCATATCCATTGTTGTTTAAGACGAATAGTTTAACTGGCAGATTTAGCCTCTTTAATGTCTCTAATTCCTGAATATTATGCTGAAGTCCCCCATCTCCTATTATACAGATAGTCCTTTTCTTATTGCTTGCCAAACAAACTCCTATGCTCTGTGGGAGTCCAAAGCCCATTGAACCTAAGCCAGGAGAATTTATAAGCCTTTGTCCTTTCTTTATCCTAAATGCCTGACAAGTAATTTCAGAGCAGCTTCCAGAACTTCCAGGGACAATTACATCCTCTTCTGTTAGGATGTCAGAAAGTATGTCTATAAGTGCATATGTATTTACATATCCTTTCTTCTTTTTATACTCTGGCAGGATTACAGGATATTTTTCTTTCCATCTTCTGCATCTTTCTATCCATTCCTTCCTTTCAACCTTTTCTATTAGTGAGCTTTTCTTTAAGAGTTCAATCAGAAAATCCCTTGCATCAGAAACTACAGGAACATCAATCTTGGTATCTATCTTCCTTATCTCTGCTTCATCTATATCTACTACGATCTTTTTTGCATTCTTTGCAAAGTTTTTGTAATTGTATCCAACCTGTGCAAGATCAAGTCTTGCACCTATGGAGATAAGAAGATCTGCACTTTGGAGAATAAAGTTGGAATATCTTGGAGCTACACTTCCAGGTCTTCCAAAATTCAATTCATGATCTTCAGGAATTATGTCCAGTAGTCTCCATGTAAGAAGAACAGGAATATTAGTCTTTTCAATAAACTGGAGAAAATAATCCTCAGCATTTGCAAGCCTTACCCCCCTTCCTGCTAATATGACTGGCCTTTTAGATGCGTTTAATAGTTTTATACATCTTTCAACAATCTTACCTAAATTTTGCTTCCTCTTCCTTTTTGGCCTAAACCCTTTTAAATTCTTTTCTTCAATAGGATATGATTGGACATCTAATGGTATATCAATCCATACAGGGCCTGGTCTTCCAGATCTTGCATAATACAAAGCCTTTTCAAGATGATAACGGATAGTTTCAGGTTCAGTAACAGTGACTGCATACTTTGTTATTGGCTTTACAATAGATACAATATCAACTTCCTGAACACCCATCTGACGAACACCCTTTCCATGCATAAGATCTGATCTCTTTACCTGACCAGAGATGATCATTAAAGGAGTAGAGTCTATCCAGGATGCAGCAACTGCTGTTATTGTATTTGTTCCTCCAGGCCCAGTTGTAACAAGTGCAACTCCTATATCATTTCTGTATTGCGCATATCCATCAGCAGCTATTGCCGCTGCCTGTTCATGGAGAAAGCATACTGGTGTGATCTCCTTATTTCTTCCAACAGAGTCTACAAGATGCATGGATCCACCACCAGGAAGGAGAAATATATAATCTACTCCAATCTTGGATATGAATTGGATTACATAATCGGAAAGCTTCATTTTATAGGCCTTAGAAGCCAATCTGACCAGTATGTCAGATAGGTCTTTCTCTGCTTATTATTCATTATCCTTTCATCCTCATAGAAGGAATCATCTTTGTAGTGAGTCGTAGATATCTCCTCTATTATTGCCCCATTTCTTGAACTAAAGCTATGAGAAACACCTTTCTCAATAATTATAATGTCTCCAGCCTTACACTTCTTTATTTCTCCGTCAAGAACAAGCTCAACATCCCCATATAGGACATGGAATGCCTCTTCCTTCTTTTTATGATAATGGGCAGGGTGGGTCTGGCCAGGAAGTAGAAGGATCAGTTTCTTACAATATTCCCTATTTATGCAGTTTATTATAGTAGCTCCATATTCCTCAAATCTCTCTATGCCATAGTGATGAGATATCTCAATATCTACCTTATCAGGCAAGGCTATTTTGC
>JALVZP010000290.1 GCA_027037575.1 Desulfobacterales bacterium
TCTCTCCTCCCATTAAAACTAAAATAATCTGTTTTTTCTTTCTCCTTGGCCTCATTTTCTTATTCCTGATGCTTCCCATAGGTGCCCTTTTTAAAGAGGCTTCCTCACTTTCTGCTATAAAGTTTGCTATAAAAAATGGAATTTTTAGTCTGGGTCGAGGTATATTTTATTCTGTCTTAGCAGGAATATTAGCAGCAACCTGGGCATTAATTACCTTTTACAGTGGTAAAGGAAAAGGCCATCCCTTGATGTCTGGACTCTCTCTAACAGGACTCTTTCTGCCTCCAGCAGTCTTAGCTGCTGGTATGATTTATTTTTGGAGTCAAGGTCCATTTGCTTTTCTTTACAGAAGTTTTATGCTCTTAATATTTGGATACCTGGCCAGATTTTCCTTTTTTGCATACCGTAGCCTTGAGACTGCTTTTGAACATCTGGATCTTTCTTCTTGGGAGGCATCTCTTTTTACTGGACACTTCAACTTAACAATTTTAAGACGTATCCTCTTCCCTCAGGTTCGAAAATGGTTTTTCCTGTCTTTGATTTTGATTTTTATCTTCTCTATTAATGAGCTTGGAATAAGCACTATGCTATATCCTCCACAAGGTGCACCCCCAGTAGTTCGTCTCTATACCCTTTCAGTCAACAATCCACTTTCCTATTCAGCAGCTCTGGCATTGCTCTATTCAACTGGAACACTTTTAGGAGCTGCAATTCTTTATTATTGGGGAATAAAATGAAAATATTGGTTTTAAAAGATATTTATAAGAAATTTGGAAAGCACGATATCCTTAAAGGATTGGATATGGAAATAGGTGGTGGAGAGATAATAGCTATACTTGGAGTATCAGGTGCAGGCAAAAGCACTCTTCTTAGGATTATTGCTGGACTTGAGACTCCAGATAAAGGAGAAGTCTGGCTGGAAGGAAGATTGGCTACATCTGGATCTCAGATCCTCCTCCCTCCTCACAGGAGAAAGATTGGTTTTATTTTTCAAAACCTGGGACTTTGGGAGCATATGAGTGTAGAGGAACATTTAGTCTTTGTTCTGGAATCTCTTTATAAAAAAGTAGATTACTCCATAGTGGATTCTATTTTAAAATTTATGGGGCTTTCTGCTCATGCCAAGCAAAAGCCATTTCAGCTTTCAGGAGGTGAAAGACAGAGGTTAGCTCTGGCACGTGCCTTGGTTCAAGAGCCTTCCCTTTTGCTTCTTGATGAACCATTCTCTAATTTAGATCTTCCTCGTAAAAAACAACTCCATAAAGAATTTTTAAGAATTCGGGAGGAAAAGTATCCTGTTATCCTCTATGTAACCCATGATCCCTTAGATGTAAAACTTATGGCAGACCAGGTAGTTATTCTTCATGAAGGAAGGATAATACAAAAAGGCACGCTGGAGAGTCTTTTGCAAAGACCTGCCCATCCCATAGTAAAGGAACTTCTTATAATTTAGTCTCTTTTTTCTCATTATTTGAGCCTTTAAACATACTCCTGATTTCTTTGCTGTGTACTCATTTGACCTTTGAGCTAAAATAAAATAAAGTGTAAAGTGTTAAGAAAAAATAAAAGGGTGGGCCTATGCTTAGAAGACTTGTTGTAGGTTATCTCCAGGCAAATTGCTATATTATGGGAGATGAAAGGACAGGGGAAGGGGTAGTAATAGACCCAGGGGATGAGGCATTCAGGATAGAACAGGAAATTGAGCAATTGGGTCTTGATATAAGGTATATCCTTCTTACACACGGTCATTTTGATCATGTAGAGGCAGCATATGAGGTTAGAAGATTTACACATGCACCTGTTCTAATACACCCTGCAGATGCAGAAGGACTTAGATTTGATCCTGATGGTTATCTTACTGAAGGGGATCAGCTTCCCTTTGGAAGATATGTGATAGAGGTGATTCATACACCTGGTCATACTCAGGGAAGTGTCTGTTTCTATACAGATAGTGTAGTCT
>JALVZP010000291.1 GCA_027037575.1 Desulfobacterales bacterium
AACTCGGCTTCTGTCCTACCCAGGTTCACAATTATAGAACCATTTCTTTCAATTCTTTGAACAATTCCATTTACTATCTCACCTTTTCTGTCTTTAAAATCATCGTATATGATATCCCTCTCTGCTTCTCTAAATCTCTGCATAATAACCTGTTTTGCTGCCTGAGCTGCTATTCTTCCCAGGGTATTGGTGTCCAATTTTATTCCAAGGCTATCTCCTATCTGAACCTCTGGATCTAATTTTAGGGCTTCTTCCAGAGATATCTGCTTTTCTGGATCTGTTACCTTCTCTACAACCTCTTTAAATTCAAATACCTCAACTTCTCCAAGTTCTTCATTGAAACTTACTTCTATATCCTTATCAGGGCCAAATTTCTTTCTTACTGCAACTCGAACAGCATCCTCTATCGCCTTTATTAATACACTTTTGTCTACGTTTCTCTGACGACTAACCTGTTCAATAATTCTTATTAATTCTGAAGCCATATTCACTACCTCTTGTTATAGAATAAAGATTCATCAATCTCGTAAACAAGATTTGCCTTTTCTATGTCATCAAAATTCAATGCAAACACCTTCCCATCTATATTTACATAAGCAATTCCATCTCTATAGTCTTCTAAGAGACCTTTAAAGTTTCTTCTTCCTTCAATAAGTTCATATGTCCTTATCTGAACTTTTTTCCCTTTTGCCCACAAAAAATGTTTTTCTTTTGTTAATGGTCTATTCAATCCAGGTGAGGAAACTTCTAAGACATAAGAGCTTTCAATAGGATCTTCCACATCCAATATAGGGCTAACTTCCTTTGTAACAAAAACACAATCGTTTAAACTAACCCCACCCTCTTTATCTATATAGATTCGGAGTACCCATCTTCCTCTTTCCATAACATACTCTATATCTAAAAGTTCGTATCCCAGCTCTTCAATAACAGGCTCTAATATTTTATTGATTTTATACAATAACTCTTTTTGTTTTTTCTTATACATCATTTATTACATCTCTCAAAAAATGATTTTAACAAAAAAGCGGGCTTTAGACCCGCTTTTTAGGCCTTTTATTTTTGAAGCGGGCAACGGGACTCGAACCCGCGACCCCAAGCTTGGGAAGCTTGTGCTCTACCACCTGAGCTATACCCGCTTGTTTCATATTAAATTATATCCTTCAAAAAAAGTCAAGTAAAGGCGGAGGCTGCACACCTCATCCTTGATATAATGAAGAAAATGGATATAGTCTGGAAAATAAAAGCACTACCTGGATGGGAGGGCAGCCTATGACAAAAACAATATACCACGAACTTAAAAAAATATCACCCTCACAGGCAAGGAAATTTGTAAAGAAGGTATTATGGACCCTTAGATGATTTAAGCAGAAGACCTAAAAGACTTGCAAGAAAAACAGAACACTACTTAGAAGATCTTATTGTAAATGAGGCAAAAAGGACAGGTTTTAGATATAGAAGGCTATCCATGTAAAAAAACAGCATCAGGCACATATAGAAGCCTATAAAACTTGAAAAACTTATATCATCAGCTTGATACAAAACATCTATTCGAAGATGAAGGTCAAGAAAGTCTTTCAGAGATGGAATATATGGCCTGATATGAGGGAGAAGATTCTGGAAACTCCAGGAGGGATATTCCTTTCAGGTCATACTCCTTTACATTCTTATCTGAAGGGATATATCCTATAACCGGTATATTCAAATCTTTGACAAGGCTTTTTGCCCTTTCCATATCTTCCACCATATTCAGTGCAAGAAATATTTCTAACTCCTTTTCAGAAAACTCCCCTGCTATCTTACTCAAATAACGAGCTGTCTGAATCCCCCTTATTGTTGGATCAGAAATAAGAAGAAGTATATCCATTTTTCTAAGGACCCTTCTGTTTACCTGCTCAAGACCTGCTTCACAGTCAATGATGACAATATCATATTCCCTTGAAA
>JALVZP010000292.1 GCA_027037575.1 Desulfobacterales bacterium
ATCAGTCGATGCATTATCTACAACAATAAGCTCAAACAGATTAGGGTCAGTAACGCTATAGAGATTTTGAATGCATCTTTTGGTATATTCAAGCTTGTTGAACACGGGGATTATAATGGAGCAAAGATAGGTAGATATCTTTTTTTTCTTTGCGACTATAACAAATTGGAAAGTGCTTAGCTCTTCTAATTCATTGTTATCCAAATTCTTTAAATTAAATTTCTCTGCATTTATATCCCTCTCTTTTTTCTTTATCTTTAAGATCCTTATAATATCAAATCCGAGAAGTGAAAACATATGCCTTATATCTCTTAGGGTAAAAAATCTGGTATGATCTGAGTCTAATATACCTTCTTCTTTATAAATCCATCTTCCTCTGTCTATCAATGATTGTAGCACTTCAAAATTCCTGATATTGGGTATACTCGCAATTATTATCCCATCGTCCTTTAAAAACTTCTTGTGGTGATAGATAACAGACCAGGGATCCCTAAGATGCTCTAATATGTCTCCGTATATAATGCAATCAAAGCTCTTTTCTTCAAAGCCTTCTTCCTTAAGATCAACACTTTCCACATCGCCTAATATGACCTTATCCATGTAAAGATTTGCTACAGTCGCTACACTGAAATTTGATTCTATTCCAAATATCTTACAATTAGGATTCCTTTCCTTAATGGCACGAGCCAGATAGCCTTTTGCACATCCTACATCTAGAATATATTCCATTTTTGGAGAAATAAATTTCAGAAATTCTTTACGTGGATTCTCATAGTATTCCTTCCTCTTAAAGAAGTTTACCGGTGAAAGAAGAAACTTATTTTTACTACTATTATTTGGCCAAGAAATGGTGCTGAATTTAATATTTTCAGGCTTAAACTCCTCCCTTATGGCATTTAAGATAACTTCAGTATCAATATGGAGCTTTTTTGATATATTTTCAAAGCTCGGCGAAAGTGAATGATTAAGGGAAACTACATAGTCATTTGGAAAATATACTATTTGGAAATCGATTCCATATTCAAAGATAATCCTAAAGAGGTTTGCTAATCTCCTAAAAATCTGCTCTTTCCATTCCTTATATCCCAAAGAATCTGGGCTATAATCCATAGCAGATCTTAAAGTCTCTTCCTTATCTCTTAAGGATATAATCAGAAAGTCTATGTCTAAACCTGCCTTAAGCCACACCTCAAGAGTCTTACAGAATCTTGGATCTTTTGCAAATTTTATCTTTTGAGATAAGCTTTTTAGCAAGTCTTTATACTTGTTGCTTAATTCCTCAATCTGCTTTTTATTCAGAAAATCCGATTTTATGTCCAAATTGTATTCCTTAAACATCCTTTCATTTAAAGAAACTATCTCTGGATCTTCTAATCCTGCCCTTATCTTATCTGACCAATCTCCTCTAAAATTACATCCACACCTTTTTAATATCTTTGCAAGAACAGAGGTTCCACTCCTTCCAGTCCCTGTAACAATGATCATAGTAGACATCTCCTTCTTTTTTAATTCTTATCGACTTGTTTAAAGAAGTTGTTCAGGGCTTAGACTATGTATCCAGGAAGGTCTTTTATAATGGAGAGGATCTTTTCGCTATTTTCTCCAAGAAATCTTATGATCGCATCAGACCTTTTTCTTAAAATCTCCTGATTCTGACTTCTTATCTCTTCATTCTTTATAAGCATATCATTCTCATACAGGATGCAGATTATCATGTCCTCTGCATCAGGAAGGATCTGAAATCTATTCCTCAAATAGTTAAACCAGTATCCAAATTCATAGGGATGTTCTAAGTGCTCTAAGGGAAGGAAATATTCTAAGGAAAGGGCACGGGCAAGGGCAGGAAGGATTCCTCCATTTAAATAATCCAATGCATGTGCCACTTCATGTATAAGAGAGCTATCATTTACATCAGGCCTTATGGCTATATAGCTATT
>JALVZP010000293.1 GCA_027037575.1 Desulfobacterales bacterium
TCAGCCCTTCTTCTGTCTGCTGATACTATTACAAGGGTATTTCTCCCAGTAGAAATACCAATTGGTGTCCTTACTGCAATAATTGGAGGGCCATTTTTCTGCTATATCTTTGTGAAAAGATATCAGGTAAGATGATGTTATTTGAAATAAAAGATCTTTCATTTTCATACAGGGAAAAAAAGGCAATAGATAGTATATATTTGGATATAGGGGCTGGATTTTTATGGGGAGTTGTTGGTCCAAATGGAAGTGGGAAGACAACATTTCTGGATCTTCTTATAGGATACAGGAGGCCAGATTCGGGGAGCATAAGATATAAGGGAAGAGAAATATCAGAATATAAGAGAAAGGAAATATCAAAGGAAATATCCATTGTTCCACAAGAATTTTATACAAATATGCCCTTTACTGTGGAGGAAGTGGTCTCTATGGGAAGGTATCCCTATTTATCTCGTTTTTCATACTTTTCCTCTGAAGATATAAAAAAGATAGATCAGATGATTAGATTATTAGAACTTGAGGATTTAAGAAAAAGATGTATTACAGAGCTTAGTGGTGGAGAAAAGCAGAGAGTGGTATTTGCCCGTGCACTGGCTCAGGATACTCCTGTTATGCTATTGGATGAGGCAATTTCAAATATGGATATAAAGCACAGGCTAAGGGTCTTGGATATCCTAAGAGATAAGGTAGAAAAAGAGGGAAAGACAGTAATAATGACAATGCATGATATAAACATTGCGTCCCTTTATTCTGATAAGCTCATCATGCTGAAGGATGGAAAGATTTTTGCCTATGGGGATACAGAAGAAGTGATTAAAAGAGAAATAATAAATTCTGTCTTTGAGGTGGATTGCTATGTCTATAGAGAAGAATATTCCCAAAAAAAGCAGGTATTTTTTATTAGTTCTTATAATTAGCATATTTTTTGATTGCCCATCCCTATTTGCAATGAGGATAATTTCTCTGTATCCTGCCCATACAGAAAATCTCTTTTCTCTTGGTCTAAACAAGGAGATAATTGGAGTTTCAAAAGACGAAACATATCCAGAAGAGGCATTGAAGAAACCTGTGTTTAGCCCATTTGATAGTGTAGAAAAATTTATCTCTGCAAGACCAGATCTAATACTTATTAGACCAATGCTTGAAAGGGCACATTCAGCACTTTTTTCTCAGCTAAGGGAGGCTGGAATAAAGATTGTTTCAATTCAGCCAAGAAGTATAGAAGAGATGTATGATTATTGGATGGAGCTTGGAAGACTTACAGGGAGAGAAAAACAGGCAGAAGAGATGATAAGGAAGTTTAAAAAAGAGGTAGAGAAAATTCAGGAAAAAGTATCCAGGATACCTTACTCTAAAAGAAAAAAGGTATTCTTTGAGTCTATACACAGGAAGTTCAAAACATTTTCCCCTACATCTATCGCTATGTTTGTCTTAAAGACTGCTGGTGGGATAAATATAGCAAAAGATGCAATAACTGTAAGAAATACAAATATTGCTGATTATGGAAAGGAAAGGATATTAGCCCATGCAGATGAGATAGATGTCTATATTGCACAAAGGGGTGTTATGAATAGGGTAACGAAAGAGGATATTATAAAGGAGCCTGGATTTGAGGCAATAAAGGCAGTAAGGGAAGGAAAGGTGTATATAGTTCCAGAAGAGCTTGTATCAAGGCCAACTATGAGATTAATAAAAGGGATACATCTCATAGCCCATATACTTTATCCAGAAATATTTCCTGAGGAAGAATAGGAATGAAAAAGAGCATCCTCTATGGAGTAGGTATAGGCCCAGGTGATCCTGAGCTTCTAACTATCAAGGCAATAAGGATCATCGAGGATGTAGATATAATCTTTGCACCCTTTTCAACCAAAAATGAATATTCTCTTGCACTAAATATTATCTCTCCATACATAAAGGAAGGGACAG
>JALVZP010000294.1 GCA_027037575.1 Desulfobacterales bacterium
TCTGTGTATCCCTCCTCCCACCTGATCGTAGATACCTCCCCACCTCATGCTCCTTAGCTGCTTTGATACCATAGAAAGCGCGTCTTTATCCTGTTTTCTCCTGTAATACCTCAGGAGAAAGAACAGATTGCATGGAGATGGAAACTTTGGTTCTCCCCCAAATCCTCCAAAGAGGGGATCATAAAGCCTTTTTAGGCCAATATATGCCTGATCTATCAGACTTTCTGGATCCACATCAATTTTAAAGATCCTCTCTTCTATTGCATCCCTTATCTTTTCAGATACTTCAAATATCTTATCTCTTTCCCTTTCCCAGATCTCCCTTACCTTAAGGGCAATCGCCCTTAGATTCTCCTTTGGGATATATGTGCCAGCAAAAAATGGTTTTCCTTCTGGAGTAAGGATCAGGGTAAGAGGCCATCCACCAGATTCCGTTATCTTGACACAGACATCCATGAAGAACTCATCCAGATCTGGCCTCTCCTCCCTGTCCACCTTGATGCAGACAAATGTATCATTTAGGAGAGATGCCAATTCAGGATCAGAAAAGGACTCTCTCTGCATTACATGACACCAGTGGCAGCTTGAATAGCCAATGGAAAGGAGTATGGGTTTATTCCTTCTCCTTGCCTCTTCAAATGCCTCCTTTCCCCAGGGATACCAGTCCACTGGGTCAGAGGCATGTTCCCTTAGATAGGGGCTCTTCTCTTTAAAAAGCCTACTCAAAAATTATTCCTTTTCCAGGAGCTCAAATATCTCTTCAATTGGAGGAAGCTGTTGTATTGGATAAACCTTATTTGTGCAACTGCACCATGAGGCCAGAAATCAGATAGCATCCTTAATCTCTTTATTCCTATTGCATCGGCCCATGCCTTTTTGGAAAAGGTGATGTCTACACTTATTCCCACAGGAATGGTGTTTAAGGAAGAGAACCTATCATAATTCCTTTCTAAGGATAACATCTGATCCCTACAAACAGGAGTCCATGGCAGCGGATGGAAGGAAAGGAGGATCTTTTTCCCTTTGTAATCAGAGAGTCTAAAGCTATTTCTATCCTGATTTTTTAGTTCAAAATCCTCAACAATTTCACCAACACTTATCATTTCTCTCCTCCTTTTTGCTGTGGCGCAATTGTCCTCTGGGAAAGCTCTCTATCCAGCATAAAAAGGGGATGCCTCTCATTCCTAATAAGCCTAAGCTTGTTTACTACCTCTCCTACAGATGCCTCTTCCTCTACCTGCTCATCTACAAACCATTGAAGGAAATTCTGGGTAGCATAGTCCTTTTCTTCCATTGCAAGATCCATAAGCCTGTTTATCCTTTCAGTAACAAGCTGTTCATGCCTTAGTGCATTCTCGAATGCATCAAGGGGGCTTTTCCATTCTGATGGAGGAGTATCTATCTGCCTCAATATAACCCTTCCTCCCCTCTCATTTATAAAATTGTAGAATTTTAGGGCATGGTTAATTTCTTCCTGTGTCTGAATCTTCATCCAATGGGAGAATCCTGGAAGTCCCATGTGTTCAAAATAGGCTGCCATAGAAAAATAAAGATATGCAGAATAGAGTTCAAAATTAAGCTGTTCATTAAGTGCTGTTTCCATATTTTTCTTTAACATATCTCCACCTCTCTCTAATCTTCTATTACAAACCTTGCACATTGATTTTTTTGTGGAAAGTATTCACCAATTGCTACAAGCTTCTTATTGAATTTCACACAATCTACTATTACCCTCCAGAGAGATTCAAGGTCCTTTGCCTCTTCCTCGTTCTCTGGATAAAACTCCACTACATTCTTTTCAATCTTTATCTTCATAAGAGCACCTCCTTTTTTAGGAAAACAAAAACCACAGAGTAGCAAAAGTCAACTTCTTAATAAATATATTCCTTTAGAACTTGAGACACCAGGAATCTGGGATTCAGTGC
>JALVZP010000295.1 GCA_027037575.1 Desulfobacterales bacterium
TATTTACATGCATCTATTCATCTACTATCTTTCCTGTGCAGCCTTTATCTATATCTCCAAGGTCGCTATAACCTCTTATATACTGTGCCTAAGTGCTGTTAATTTAGTATTTCTGACAAGTTACTTTCTGGCATTTTCTGCTGAGATTTAAGGCCTTAGAAATCGGCACAAAGCCTTGATAATAAAAATTCTGAATTCTATAATGTGTCAAACAACCTGGATCTTAAGGTATGAAAGTCGTCATCCTTGCAGGAGGATTAGGTTCAAGACTGTCTGAAGAAACAGAGATAAGGCCAAAACCTATGGTAGAGATAGGAGGAAGGCCTATACTATGGCATATCATGAAGATATATTCTTCCTTCGGATTCAATGACTTTATCATATGCCTTGGTTATAAAGGCTATATGATAAAGGAGTATTTTGCCAACTATTTTCTTCACCACTCTGATATCACAATAGACCTAAGGGAAAATAAGACGATAATCCATAATTCGAATGTTGAACCTTGGAGAATAACTCTTGTTGATACTGGACATCATACTCAAACAGGAGGCAGGATAAAGAGGATACAGAGATACATTGGAAATGAGACATTTATGGTTACGTATGGAGACGGTGTAGGAGACATAAATATAAGAAAATTAGTTGAATTCCACAAAAGTCATAAAAAAATTGCTACAATCACTTCTGTTCAGCCACCTGGCAGATTTGGTGCATTAGAGCTATCAGAAAAGGATAATACGGTTTTAAGATTTCAAGAAAAACCAAAAGGAGATGGAAGCTGGATAAATGGTGGATTCTTTGTATTAGAACCAAAGGTGTTTGAGTATATAGAGGGAGATCATACTATCTGGGAGGCAGAACCATTAGAAAGGCTTGCTAAGGAAGGGCAGCTAATAGCTTACAAACACTATGGATTCTGGCATCCAATGGATACTCTGAGGGATAAAAGATACTTAGAAAAGTTGTGGCAATCAGGAAATGCCCCTTGGAAGATATGGGATGATGAATAAATACTATGTTCAATGACATCTATAAAAACAGAAAGGTCTTGGTTACAGGCCATACAGGATTTAAGGGATCTTGGCTATGCCTCTGGCTATCAAAATTAGGTGCCTTGGTAATAGGATACTCCTTAGATCCCCCGACAACACCATGTCATTATAAACTACTAAATCTAAATATAGTCTCAATTAAGGGTGATATAAGGGATAGGAATAGCTTATTAGAGACAATAAAGACTTATAAACCAGAGATTGTTTTCCACTTAGCAGCACAATCCATTGTCAGGGATTCATACCAAGATCCAATCTATACATTTGAGACAAATATAATGGGAACTTGGAATCTGTTAGAATCATGTAGAAGCTGTGATTCTGTAAAGGCCATTGTAAATGTTACAAGTGATAAGTGCTATGAAAATAGGGGATGGTTATGGGGATATAGGGAGGATGATAAGATTGGAGGAGAAGATCCATACAGTGCTTCAAAGGGATGTGCAGAAATAATTACCAAGTCTTATAGGAAGTCCTTTTTTAAACATGGACCTCTTCTTGCAAGTGTAAGATCGGGAAATGCCATAGGTGGAGGAGATTGGGCAAAGGATAGGCTTGTTCCAGACATAGTTAGGGCTATTACAAGTGGAAAGGAGTTAATGATAAGGAATCCAGACGCAATAAGACCATGGCAACATGTCCTTGAGCCGATCTCTGGATATCTCCTTTTGGGACAAAGGCTTTTAGAGGGGAAGAAAGAGTATGCAGATGCATGGAATTTTGGGCCAGACGAAGAGATGGATGTTCTTACCTTAGTAAATAGGTTTAAGGAAAAGTGGAGGAGATTTGAGTATAGAATGGATGGTAATCCTAAGTATGAGGAGGCAAAACTTTTAAAGCTTGACTCCTCTAAGGCAAGGATAAGGCT
>JALVZP010000296.1 GCA_027037575.1 Desulfobacterales bacterium
TAGCACATGGGATGAGAGAAAATGAGAAGAGTAGCGGGCGTTACAGGATAGGAGAAGGAATTACTGGAAAGGTTGCAGAGACAGGGCGTCCAATAGCTGTTCCAAAGATATCTCAGGAACCACTTTTCTTAGACAGGACAGGGACAAGAAAAAAAATAGACAAATCAAGGATATCCTTTATATGCGTTCCAATAAAAGATAGAAATAGGGTTATAGGGACACTTAGTGTGGATAGGATATTTGAAGAAAATGTCTCCTTGGATGAGGAGGTAAAGTTCCTTACTATAATAAGTGGGCTTATTGCACAAAAGGTGATGATGCTGGAGGAGATAAATAAGGAGAAGGAACTACTTGAAAAAGAGAACTTGAGGTTAAAAAAGGAGCTCCATGAAAGATACTCCTTTAACAACATAATAGGAAAGAGCAAAAAGATGCAAGAAGTATTCTATCTCATTACACAGGTTGCAAAAAGTGATGCAACTGTGCTTCTCTTAGGAGAAAGTGGAACAGGAAAGGAGCTTGTTGCAAATGCAATCCACTATAATAGCCTTAGGTCTGATGGCCCTTTTATAAAGATAAATTGTGCGGCCCTTCCAAAAGAATTAGTAGAGGCAGAGCTTTTTGGATATGAAAAGGGTGCTTTTACAGGGGCTATCAGATCAAAGGAAGGAAAGTTTGAACTTGCAGATAAGGGAACTATCTTTCTGGATGAGATTGGATGTCTTTCTCTGGATGTTCAGGCAAAGCTTCTCAGGGTCCTTCAAGAAAAAGAAGTAGAGAGGATAGGTGGAAAAAGACCCAAGAAGGTAGATGTAAGGGTTATTGCAGCAACAAATAAGGATCTTTCAAAGGCTGTTGAAAGAGGAGAATTTAGAGAGGATCTTTACTACAGGCTGAATGTATATCCTATATATCTTCCTCCACTAAGAGAGAGAGGATCAGATATACTTCTTCTTACAGAGCATTTCCTAGAAAAGTATTCTAAACGATATAACAAGCAAATAAAAAGGATTTCAACACCTGCAATAGATGCACTTATGCAGTATCATTGGCCTGGTAATGTGAGGGAGCTTGAAAACTGCATAGAAAGGGCTGTTCTTTTATGTGAGGAGGATGTTATCAGAACATATCATCTTCCACCAAGTATTCAGACAGCAAGGGATACAAACACCTATAATACCATGTCACTTAGCCAGGCAGTAGAAAACCTGGAAATAGAAATGATTACAGATGCACTAAAGGAGGCAAAAGGTAATATAAAAGAGGCATCTCAGCTTTTGCAGACAACAGAGAGGATATTAAGATATAAGATTCAGAAGTATCATATAGAACATCAGAAATATAAAGTGGCATAACTATTTTATCATCTTTGGTGGAAAGACAGGGATCTGATTGCATTTAAGAAGTATTTTTCTTCCTTCTTTTCCAGTAACAAAGTCTTCCCACATCCTTGCTTCTTTTGGATGAGGGGCATCCTTTAAAACAGTTATTCCATAGAGAATAGGCTTTCCTTTAATAACTTTTCCACTGGGAAATCTTACAATAGCCCTTTCATAAAAATCTTTAAATTTCAGACTGCCCAGGTTTATCTCATCAGGAAGCTGAAGAAAGAAAAGATTGTGCTGAATTGCAACACTTTTATACTCAAATGCATAATCAATTGCACCACTTTCTAAAAGCCCTAAGAGGCTAACGGACTTATCCCTTATGTATATGTTTCCCCTTGTCCTGATCTGTTTTGGAAGCTCGAATATGATCTTATCCCTTTCTTTTCTAAATCTTATATTTGTATTTTTTCCCAATAGCTTCTTCATTAGACCTGATTTATTGTAATACATCTCTGAAAGGGAAATTGTTATAAGTGTCCTGTATCCACATGGATCAAGTAGTGGATTAGCAAATCCCCATTTTGTTCTATAAAGT
>JALVZP010000297.1 GCA_027037575.1 Desulfobacterales bacterium
GCCCAGATCTTTAAAAAAAGGGCCGTTTGTAGATGAGAAGCTGCTTAAAAAGGTAAGAAAGGCAAAAGAGGAAGGCAGCAAAAAGGTTATAAAGACATGGTCCAGGAGGTCTACTATTATACCTGAATTTGTAGGCATGACATTTGCTGTTCACAATGGAAAGAAATTTATACCTGTTTTTATAACTGAGGATATGGTTGGCCACAAATTAGGGGAGTTTGCTCCTACAAGGACATTTTATGGACATGCAGGTGATAAAAAATCCAGAGTAAAAGGAAAGAAGTAAAAGGGAAGAGATATGATGGCCAAGGCACATGCAAGATATATAAGGATATCTCCAAGAAAGATCAGGCTAATAATGGATGAGATTCGTGGAAAAAGGGTAGAGGATGCACTTAATATCCTCTCTTTTATGCCAAAAAAAGGAGCAAAGATATTAAAGAAGCTTATAGAGTCTGCAGTAGCAAATGCAGAGAATCAGAATATGGATGTGGATCAATTAAGGATTACTCGTATCTATGCAGATGAAGGACCTATGCTTAAAAGATGGAGGCCAAGGGCACTTGGTAGAGCCACAATGATTAGAAAAAGGACAAGTCATCTTACTGTCATATTAGAAGAAATAAAATAAATGGAGGCAAATATTGGGTCAGAAAGTTCATCCTATAGGTTTTAGATTAGGTATTTATAAGAATTGGGATTCCAGGTGGTTTGCAAAAAGAGAATACGGGGGATTTGTATTAGAGGATTTTAGGATCAGGACATTTCTGAAAAAGAGATTAATGCATGCAGGTGTTTCCAAGATAGAAATCGAAAGGGCAGCGAATAAGATAAGAATAATTATTCATACTGCAAGACCTGGAATAGTTATTGGAAGAAAAGGGGCAGATATAGAAAGATTGAGAGCAGAATTAGAGAATTTCTTAAAGAAAAACGTCTATATTGACATTCAAGAAGTGAAAAGACCAGAACTGGATGCCCAGTTAGTAGCAGAAAATGTGGCAATGCAGCTTGTAAGGAGAGTACCTTTTAGAAGGGCAATGAAGAAGGCAGTAAGTACTGCTCTTAGGTTTGGAGCACAGGGGATAAAGATTGCATGTAGTGGGAGACTTGGCGGTGCAGAAATGGCTCGCAGGGAATGGTATAGGGAGGGGAGGCTTCCTTTAAACACATTAAGGGCTGATATTGACTATGGCTTTGCAGAGGCATTTACTACTTATGGTGTTATAGGTGTTAAAGTGATGATATTTAAAGGAGAGATACTTCCTGAAAAAGAAAAAATAGAATAGGAGATACCATGTTAGCTCCCAGAAAGACAAAGTATAGGAAACAGCAAAAGGGAAGAATGAAGGGGAAGGCCTCAAGGGGAAATACCCTGGCCTTTGGAGACTATGGCCTTCAGGCATTGGAGTGCTGTTGGCTTACTGCAAAGCAGATAGAGGCAGGAAGACTGGCTATTACAAGGCACATAAAAAAAGGTGGAAAGATATGGATCAGGGTGTTTCCAGATAAACCTATTACTAAAAAGCCTGCTGAGACCAGGATGGGGAAAGGGAAAGGTTCAGTTGAAGGATGGGTGGCCGTAATAAAACCTGGAAGGATAATATATGAATTGCATGGGGTTCCAAAGGATGTTGCAGAGGAAGCGCTCAGGCTGGCAGGTCATAAGCTTCCTATTCATACAAGAATTATCATAAGGGGTCAGTAGGATGAAGACAAGTGAATTAAGAAAGTTGAGTGATGAAGAGCTTAAAGAAAGGGAAAGACAGTTAAGGAGGGAACTATTTAATTTAAAATTTCAAAAAGAAAGTGGGCAATTAGGAGACACTTCTTTAATAAAAAAGACAAAAAAAGATCTTGCAAGGGTCTTAACCATATTAAGAGAAAGAGAACTTACAAAGGAGAAGAATAAGGATTAGGAA
>JALVZP010000298.1 GCA_027037575.1 Desulfobacterales bacterium
TTTAAATGAAACATATTATATCTTAAAGGAAGGTAAAAGATGAGTGAGAAAAACCTTTATGTAGGAATAGATGCAGGTTCAGTAAGCGTAAATTGTGTTGTTATAGATGAGAATGAGGACATTCTCTATGAAGCACCATATAGGAGGCATTTTGGAAGAGTAGAGGATGTTGTATTTAACCTTGTAAAGGACATATATTCCAGATTTGGAGAAGAAAACATACGTGCAATTGCATTTACAGGGAGCCATGGAAGAAAGCTAAGTGAAAAACTCAATTCCTACTATGAATTTGACACAATAAGTCAGGTATTAGGTGCATTAAAGGTTGTCCCAGATGTAAGGACAATAATCTCAATGGGTGGTCAGGATACAGAGCTTTTCCAGATAAATCATACAGAGCTTGGTTGGGAGCTTGAATATTTTAACACAAATGGTCCTTGTGCATCAGGGACAGGATCCTTTATTGATCAGCAGGCACAGAGACTTGCCACCTCCATGTATTCAGAAGATGTTCATATATCACAGGAAGAGATAGATAAGGTGCTAAAGGACTTTATTGAGTTAGGGCTTAGAAGCGATAGACCTGCAAATGTTGCATGTAGATGCACTGTATTTACAAAATCAGACATGATACATCTTCAAAACAGAGGTGAGAAATTAGAAGATATTATATATGGGCTTCATGTCGGAAATGCAACAAATTATATAAGCACAATTGTTGGAAACAGGACACTTAAAGAGCCAATAATATTTATTGGAGGACTTTCATTAAACAAACTTCAGGTTAAGGCATTTAAGGCATACTTTCCAAATCTCATTGTCCCTCCATATAGCACATCCATAGGTGCAATTGGTGTCGCACTTCAGGCATTAAAGAAGGATAAGTCAGAGGATAAGGACATTACATTTGGATTTGATTTAGAAAAATTGGATTCAATGAGGAAGAAGCAGATAGAACATCTTCCAACAGCACCAAAATTAGAACTCAAGCTCACACACTTTCCAGAACCAGATGAAATAAGGCTTGCTTCATTATCAAATAAAGAAAAAGTTTATATAGGGATTGATATAGGCTCAACTACAACAAAGTATGCCGTAATAAATGAAAAAAGAGAGATTGTCCATAAATGCTATGTTCCTACACAGGGAAGACCTATTGAGACAACACAGTATCTTCTGAAGGTAATAAAAGAGGAGATAGGAGATAGGATAGAGATAGCAGGAGTTGCTACTACTGGATCTGGAAGAAATGTAGTAGGAGATTTTCTAAATGCAGACCTCATCATAGATGAGATTACTGCACATGCAAGGGGAGCAGTAGAGATAGATCCTGAAGTAGATACCATATTTGAGATAGGAGGTCAGGACTCAAAGTATATCTATATACAAAACAGGCACCCCCTTGATTTTGATATGAATAAGGTATGTGCTGCTGGAACAGGAAGTTTTCTTCATGAGCTTGCAAATAAATACGGGATAAATATAGTCGGAGAATTTCAGGAAATAGCCCTTTCTTCAGAACATCCTATAAGGCTTACAGAAAGATGCACAGTGTTTATGGAATCTGATCTTGTCTCATATCATCAGAGGGGAGCAGATATAAAGGATCTTATGGCAGGACTCTGCTATGCAATAGTCTATAATTACCTGAACAGGGTTGTTGGAAAGAGAAAGATAGGGAAGAAGATAATGTTCTTGGGTGGCCCATCACTTAATAAAGGAGTTGTTGCTGCATTCGAAAATGTCTTAAGAAGAGAAATCCTTGTTCCACCACATAGAGAAGTTCTTGGTGCATATGGTGCAGCAATAAGTGTACAGGAGTATATGAAGAGCCAGAATAAAAAGGAAAGTAGCTTTAGAGGACTTGATAGTGCAATAAATGATAAGAGGGAATATGTAGAAAAGATCTGCACAGCAGA
>JALVZP010000299.1 GCA_027037575.1 Desulfobacterales bacterium
CTTGCTTACTAATCTTTACAAGAATAAGCACAAAGCGGATACTTCAAAGCCAAGCCCAGTAATCTTACTCCTGAAGGATTTCTTTTATAGGATTATAAAAGATTCAGATAAATTTCCAGAAAAAAAGCCAACACTTATTATTTTGGGAGATGGGCTTGACTTAGCACTATCTTATACCAATACCTCTGTAATGGCTTTTGAAAGATTTATTGAAACATTTTTTTGTAATTCTGAAGAGCCTCTTTTTAACGAAATAATATATATCCCTGGCAATCACGATCACCATATATGGGAAACTGCAAGAGAGCTTCAATATGCAAAATACATAGATAGACATTTTCAGGAAAAAGAAATCCCTATTCCATGGCATAGGACAAAGGCAATCCCTAAGGATGCCAAGGATTTTATATCATCTCCTATTCTTAAAAGTGCAGTATCGAGGGTAATTCAGAGGAAGAATATACCACTAAAGATTCAAATAAAAATCCTTTATCCCAATTTTATTGAATATAACCCTGAAAGGAATAGATTTATTGTGTTTCATCATGGGCACTTCTTTGAAAGACTATATTATCTAATGAGTGATCTTCAAAATATTATTTTTCCTGAAGAAGGAAAAGAATTTCCTCCAGAGAATATAAATAATATAGAAGCGGAAAATTTTGCATGGATTGATTTTTTCTGGTCAACTATGGGAAGGTCTGGAAAAGGAGAAAAAGTAGATAGGGTTTGGGAAATGCTTCAAAGTGAAAGAGGTAAAGAGAAATTGATAGAAAATCTCTCTAAAGGACTGGCAAAGAAATTTGATATTCCATTGATACCAGGAAATTATATAGAAGAAAAAACATTAAAAATTTTTCTTAAAGGAATTGCAAAGTTACTCAGCAGAGGTCTTGAAAGAAGGATTAAAGAAGAGGATTTGAGTAAAAGTTCTTACGGACTTCTTAGACACTATATTAGTAAAGTTATCTTTAATCAAATAAGGGACGAACTTGGGCTGAACGATGAAGAAATAAAGAATTCTGAACTGACACTTATTTTTGGCCATACACATAAGCCTTTAAATAGACAGGAAAAGATAGAACCCTATACAAGCTTAATAAAGATATACAATACAGGTGGATGGGTATCAGATCATCCAAAGCTTGATCCTGTATATGGAGGAATGGCTGTATTCGTTGATGAAGAAGACAATGTTGTGGGTTTAAAACTCTTTTCTCTTGGAACTAAAGAAAAACTCCATCCCGTTGAAGAAGGTTCTTCAGAAGATAAACCCAGCTATCTACACAAATATTTGACAGAGAAAGTCGATGAAAATAAAGACGTGTTAGAAGAATTTTCCATTACTCTTCAGAGGGCTGCTGAAATAAGAGCCGCTCATTTAAGAAAGTTGATAGACTAAAATGCTAAAGTGGGCTTTTTGAAGAAATAGAGAATAACATATTGTTTCCACACACTTTGATAAAGAGCCAATAAAAGTTTGACTTTTTTTAGAGATTTGGTTAGAAATAATAACTCCAATTTGAAAGAGAACCTATATATGGAGACATAAGATGAAAACTTTTATGGCAAAGAAAGGTGAAGTAGAAAGAAAATGGTATATAGTGGATGCAACGAATAAGGTCTTAGGAAGGCTTGCCTCTGAGATTGCAAAGAAGCTTCGTGGAAAAGATAAACCTATTTTCACTCCTCATGTAGACACAGGAGACTTTGTTATCGTGGTCAATGCAGAAAAGGTAAGATTAACAGGAAAGAAATGGGATAGAAAAATATACTATCATCATACTGGTTATATGGGGGGTCTAAAAGGAGTAATAGCAAAGGAATTGCTTAGAAAAAAACCAGAGGAATTGATAAGACACGCAGTTAAAGGAATGCTACCAAAGAACAGGCTTGGAAGAAAACTCTTAAAGAAGTTAAAAGTATATGCAGGACCCAATCATCCCCATGAAGCTCAAAAACCAGAAAAATGGGAGATTTAACCATGGCTCAACGAATATTCTATGCAACAGGAAGTAGAAAAAGGTCAGTTGCAAGGGTTTGGATAAAGAAAGGTAGAGGTGTAGTTGTAATAAATGACAAACCAATGGATGAATATTTTTTGGATGAAGCTCAAAGGATTCATGCATTAGAACCCTTGCATCTATGTAATATGGCAGGAAAAGTAGACGTAAAGGCCACACTTAAAGGTGGTGGTATTTCTGGTCAAGCAGGTGCATTGAGGCATGGAATAAGTAGAGCCCTTGTACTGATGAATAAAGAACTTAGACCAATATTAAAGAAAGCTGGAATGCTTACAAGAGACCCCCGAGAGAAGGAAAGAAAGAAGTATGGCCAAAGAGGAGCAAGGGCAAAGTTCCAGTATTCAAAAAGATAGAGAATTACATACTCCGCACTTTTTGCAATTAGGATGATTAGTGCATATTTCCGATTCTTCTTCATTAAATGCCCTTTTCAATTCAGATAGAAGATAGTTTTTCTTTACCCCAGTATCTATAAAATCCCAGGGAAGTATCTCTTGGGAATCTTTTCTCCTATATACAAAAAAGTCTGGATTTATATCTGAATGCCTAAATGCCATTTTCCAGTTTCCATTATATCTGTGTGCAAGGAGCAAAATAGATCCTACTCTTCTATTCCCTAAGGATAGAAGTGCCTGTATATACGCCCACTTAGGGACATCAAAACTTATCCTTATTCCTCCTTCTTTTCTTATTTCTTTTAAGAGCCATTTTTGTTTCTTTTTTAGCTCTTCTAAATCATTCATCTCTACCCACTGAAAAGGAGTAAAAGGTTTTGGGACAAAACAGCTTATATCTATCCTTATCCCTCCTACTTTCCCCTTTTTTGCACCTTCCTTTACCATATAATGCCTTATAAGCTTGACAAGTCTCAATATACTTTCTATATCCTCCCATCTCTCTGTTGGAAGTCCAATCATGAAATACAGTTTTAATGAAAGACCCATCTTCGAAATAAGCTGAACAGCATTTATCATATCCTCCTTTGTTAGATGCTTATTTATTACCTTCCTTAACCTTTCAGAACCAGCTTCTGGTGCGATAGTAATCCTTTTCTGGCCTGAAGTCTTTAAATATTCTATAAAATTTTCATTTATAGCCTCTACTCTTACTGAAGAAATAGAAAATCTTCCTCCCTTTTCACAAATGAATTTCATAATCTCTTCAATATTGGGAACATCTGCAATTGAAGCACTGAGAAGCCCTAAATCCTTTCCCTTTTCTAATGCCTTATCTATAATCTCCTTTAAAGATTCTGGATTATGGTATCTGGGAGGTCTGTATACATATCCAGCTGCACAGAATCTACAGGATCTTCCACATCCTCTTCCAAGCTCTATTAAAATCTTTTCAGAGAACTCTGTATCTGAAGAGATAATCTTAGAATATGCAATTTCATCAAATGGTATTTGCTTGGAGACCTTTATCTTTTCTCTTATCTCATCTTTAATTGGATAAAAAGAAGAAATTGTTCCATCTTTTGAATAATCTACTCTATAAAAGCCTGGAACATAAACAGATTCTTCATTCTTGGCTATAAAATACAAAAGATCTTTTTTAGAAGAGAATTTTCCATAAGAATCAATAAATAGATCCATTAAACGATCCAATTTTCTTTCTGCCTCTCCTAAAAAAAAGAGATCCATAAAAATAGACAACGGTTCAGGATTTAAAAAAGTGCAAACCCCACCAGCCATTACAATAGGATAAATAAAATCCCTTCTTTCCTCTGAAAGAAGAGGGATGCCTCCAAGCTCAAGTATCCTTAAGACATTTATATAATCATTTTCAAATGAGATAGAGAATGCAATTATATCAAATTGATCTAAGGAGATATTTGATTCTACAGAGGAAAGTCTTTCTCCTTCCTCTGGAAGAAAGAATCTTTCTGCAACAACATCTTCTCTTCTATTTAAGATCTCATATACAACCTGAAAACCCAGATTAGACATTCCAATATAATAAGAATTCGGATAAATAAGTGCTACTGAAAGTCTTCCTCTTTTCTTTTTTTTTATAACGCCTTTTTCCTTCCTTAACCCCCTTTTAAAACTCATTTCTTTTCTTCTTTCTTAGAACTTCTCAAAAATGTAGGATAATCAAGTCCTTCTTTTATTTTATCCACAATACCTTTCTTACTCTTTTTTGAATTTGCCTCATCATAAGAATCCTCTATCATCTCTTCATGTATAATCTCTTTTTTCTGACCATTAATTTTTCTTACAGTCCATGGTCCATCCTCTTCCGGTCTTACATCCCTTATTTTACTTCTAATATTTATAACTTTATCAGATTCTCTTTCTTGTTTCGCCCCTTCACTTTCTTCTCCATCTATACCCGTAGCTATTACAGTAACCTGAATTTCATCTTCTAATTTATCATCAACTACAAACCCCCAATAAATGTCTACATCATTTTCATTCACCTGTTCTTTTAGGAAGTTACATGCAGCATATATCTCTTCCATACTCAGGGAAGAAGGTCCTGTAATGTTTATCAAAAGTCCTTTTGCACTTTTAATAGATATATCTTCAAGGAGTGGGCTCTTAATAGCTGCTTCTGCTGCTTCAATAGCCCTTTTGTCACCTTTTCCTATACCTCTTCCCATAAGGGCTGTTCCTCTCTTTTCCATCACTTTTTTTACATCAGCAAAATCCAGATTAATGAATCCTTGGCTTGTAATAAGATCAGATATTCCTCTTACTGCATTTAAAAGCACTTCATCTGCCTTTGCAAGAAGATCTATAAAGCTCATGGATTTTGTTCCAATAGACTTTAGTTTTTCATTGTTTATAAGTATAAGACTATCTACTTCTTTCCTGAGCATCTCTATACCCATAAGGGCTCTTTCCATTCTTTTGCTACCTTCAAACAAAAATGGCTTTGTTACTACTGCAACTGTAAGAGCTCCTGTTGCTTTACACTCTCTTGCAATAATAGGACATGCACCTGTTCCTGTTCCCCCTCCCATACCAGCAGTAATAAACACCATATCAGGTTCTTCGATTGCCTCTCTTATCTGATCAATGCTCTCTTCAGCAGCCTTCATTCCAATCTCTGGATCTCCACCTGCTCCAAGACCCATTGTCAAATTAGGTCCAAGCTGGACTTTTACAGGAGCAAGTGATCTTTCCAGATCCTGAGCATCTGTATTTGCTGCAATAAAATCAACTCCTCTAAGTTCTGCATTAATCATGTTATTAATGGCATTTCCTCCTGCCCCTCCTACCCCTATTACCTTAATTTTAGTAAGACTAAATGCCTTTCTCTCCTCTATAATGTTAAATCTTCCTGGCATCTTAACCCTCCTTCAATTATTTCTTAAAAAACTTCACTAAACCACTTTTTCATGGTATTCACTATCTTAAAAAATATATTAGAATCTCTTATTCTAAACTTTCTCTTCTTTTTCCTTTCCCTTGCTCCATACAGGACAAGACCTAAGGCCGTAGCATACATCGGTTGTTTAATAATGTGGGATATGCCTTTTACATCCTTTGGATAACCTATTCTTGCCGGAATACCAAATACTCTTTCCGCAATATCTATCATACCATCCAATAATGCAGAACCACCTGTTATAACCACACCACAGTTGAGATTTACATCTATATCAGACCTTATAAGATCCTCATATAGAAGATTAAAGATCTCTTCTACTCTCGGCTCCAATATCTCTACTATCCTTTGCTTTGATATCCTCCTTGTCCTTTTACCATCAAATCCTCTTATCTCTATGAATTCATCAGGAGAAACAAGAGAAGTAGATGCACAACCATATTTTATCTTTATCTGTTCAGCTTCCTTTTCAGATGTCTTTAGACCAACAGAAAGATCATATGTAAGATTGTTACCTCCTAAGGGTAAGACAGAAGTATGTCTTATACTTCCCTTAGAAAATACCGCCATATCTGTTGTTCCACCACCAAGATCTATTAAAACCACATTTCCTCTTTTTTCATCTTCTGTAAGAACAGCATCACTTGAGGCAATAGCTTGAAGTATAATATCACATACATCCAATCCTGCATTATTTACACACTTTATGAGATTTTGGGCAGCACTTACAGCAGCAGTTATAATGTGAAGCCTTACTTCTAATCTTACTCCAGACATTCCAACAGGATTTTTTATGTCTCCTTGATCATCTACAATATATTCTTGCACAATAGTCTGGATTATTTCTCTATCCATAGGTATGGCTACAGCACTTGCTACATCAATCACCCTTTGTATATCCTTTTCTGTTATAGTCCTATTCTTAAGTGCAATAGATCCACTGCTATTAAAACTTTTTATATGTCCACCTGCTATTCCTACATAAACTGCGTTTATCTCACAGCCTGACGCCTTTTCTGCCTCTTCTATTGCCTTTTGTATAGAATCCACAGTCTTATCTATATCAATTACAACACCTTTCTTTAAGCCTTCTGATGGATGTGTTCCAATACCTATAATCTCAATCGTACCATCTTCCTGAACCTTTCCTACCAATGCACATATTTTTGTTGTTCCTATGTCTAATCCGAT
>JALVZP010000300.1 GCA_027037575.1 Desulfobacterales bacterium
AACCTTAGGCCTTTCCTTGCTATCATATTCTCCGTATGGCCTTACTGATTGGCATCCCACATATCCCGCAACCTTAAGTCCTGAAAGTGGCTTTACTACCTTTGCTCTTATACTGTCCACACCTATGTCATTGTATAGCACATCCAGGATATGTCTTACCCTTACCTTACCACTATAGCTTAGTCCATGCTCTTCCAATATCTCATTAACCTTTTTTCTAAGCTCCTCATTTTCCATAAGCTCATGATTCACTCTATTCATCTGGACATAACAGGAACTACATGGAGCAACAATATCATATCCACCATTTTTTTCAGCAATAGCAAGATTTCTTGCATTCAATACCTTTATTGCCAGATCCCTTGCACCTGCATAAGAGACACTTGCACCACAGCAGTTCCAATCCTCTATCTCCAGAAATTCCATTCCAAGCATCTTACACACAGGAACAAGGCTTTTTAAATAATTTGCACCACTCGCCTCAAGACTACATCCCCAATAAAGGAAATACTTCACCTTCCTTCCTCCATCTGACTCGCCTTATCCAGCATAGTCCTGAGTTCCTTTATCCCCTTTATAGGTCTTTCTGGAAGAAGCTTCATCCTTCCGTGAAAGAGCATTATAAGACCCATATCTAACATACTTAGCGCATTTCTTATTCCTTCCATAAAACCATCAGAGAAAAAGTATCTCCTTGAAAGATCCTTCTCATCTATCCTCCCCCTCATATATACCTGATTCCAGAACTCCTTCCCAAAGGTAGCTGTTTTTTTTCTGGAAATTTTTCCTTTCTTTATGGCATAATGGGCAAGCCCATGCATGATATCCATTACATGGATACCGCGTGGGCATCTTACAATACATGAATAGCAGGATGTGCACAGGAATATGGACTTGCTATTAAGGACCTTTTCTAAATTACCCGCCCTGAGGAGGGCGAATATCTGGCGGGGGGGATAGTCCATGTGGTGTTTAAGGGGGCAGGATCCTGCACACATCCCGCATTGCATACACTTCTGTATCTCTTCTGCATAATCCACGTTCTGAAATACTTCTTTTAAGAATTCAGGTTCATATCTCAGCATCTTCTTCCTCTTTTACCATCCCTTATATGGATTTGGCCCAACCTCTTCTATCTTCTTCATAAAGTCCTCTATTATCTGAGGAATCCTCCAATAATCAGAGATCCCAACCTCTTCAAACCTTACCCTTTCTGATTCCAATGCAAGCCTTTCTAATGTCTCAGATATCTTGGTCAGTCTTACATTTGCAAGTTCACTTCCCTTTACAAAGTGGCACTGATAATCATCTCCATATCTGCATCCAAGAAGGAGGATTCCATCTATACCACGAGACAAGGCATCTGCAATCCAGACAAGATTTAATGATCCAAGACACCTTACAGGGATAAATCTTACAAATGGACTCCAATTAATCCTCTTTATCCCTGCCATATCAATAGCAGGATATGCATCATTTTCACACACAAATACTATTACTCTTGGTTTTTCTTCATCCTCCTCTGGCACACTAATTACATTAATCATATTTCCTATCATTGGAACAGAGTAGTTCTTAAAGGAGATGACCCTTTCTGGACATGCTCCCATACATGTCCCACAGCGTCTGCATCTTGTAGGATTGAATAATGGATTTGCTTTCTCATCCTCATTTATTGCACCAAATGGACACTCTTCCGTGCATCTTTTACACTGTGTGCATCTTTGCAGATTCACTTCTGGATAGCTCAGGTCTCCTGATCTTGGATGAACTGCCATTCCCCTTTCTGTCATTTCAACGCACTGTATTGCCTTCATTGCAGCTCCAGTTGCATCATCTATGACCTTTGCTGTTTCCATGGGTCTTCTTATGCATCCTGCCGCATATATACCTGTTCTC
>JALVZP010000301.1 GCA_027037575.1 Desulfobacterales bacterium
CTCGGGAGGCATGGCTCTACCATCATCACATAGAATCCTCTAAGGAGCATCCATTCCTTGCACTTGGAAGGCTTATTCATGAAATAAGCTACAAAAGGGAAAGAAAAGAGCTTTTTGTAGACAATCTCCTGAAGATTGATCTTATTCAGAATAGGCTTGTAGCTGAGGTAAAGAAGTCTTCAAGACATAAGAAAGCTGCACTTCTTCAGCTTTGCTACTACCTCTACTACCTTAAACATGAAAAAGGAATAGAAATGAAAGGAGTCCTTCTTTTTCCAAAGGAAAGAAAAAGGGAGGAGGTTGAACTCACTGATGAACTTGAAAAAGAGATAGAATCACTCCTTGAAGAAATGAAAAGAGTGCTTTCTTCTGACATACCTCCTCCTGCACAAAGAACAAGGTATTGCAGAGTGTGTGCCTTTTATGAATTTTGCTGGAGTTAAGCTATGAGACAGCCAATCTATATATTTTCAGATGGGAAGCTTGAAAGAAAGCAAAATACAATCTCTTTTTTAAGCAAAGAGAATAAAAGAAAGTATGTTCCTGTTGAAACAATATCAGACCTTTATGTATTTGGAGAGATGGATCTAAATAAAAGGATCCTTGAGTTTCTTACACAAAATGAAATCCTTATCCACTTCTTTAACCACTATGGCTACTATATTGGCTCTTTTTATCCTCGTGAACACTACAATTCTGGCTATCTAATCCTAAAGCAAGCAGAACACTATCTGGATAAAGAAAAAAGAATGATACTTGCAAAGGCTTTTGTAAGAGGAGCTTATGAGAATATGAAAAAGGTTCTTTCTTATTATGAAAGAAGAGGAGGTGAACTTGAAGATACTATAGAGTCAATTGACAGGATAGCATCCTCAATAGATGAACAAGGCTCTACAGAAGAGCTTATGGCAATTGAAGGAAATATAAGGGAGATATACTATGGAGCATTTGAGGAGATACTTAAGTCAGATGAATTTTCCTTTGATAGAAGAACCAAAAGGCCACCTCAAAATAGGCTTAACGCATTAATTAGCTTTGGAAACTCACTTATGTATGTTCTTGCTTTAAGTGAGATATACAGGACACACCTTGATCCAAGAATAGGGTTTCTTCATGCAACAAACTTTAGAAGATTTACACTAAATCTGGATGTATCTGAAATTTTTAAGCCAGTTTTTGTTGATCGCTTGATTTTTTCATTAATAAATAAAAGGCAGATTCAGGCAAAACATTTTTCTAAGGAGATAGAAGGGGTCTTTCTTAACAAGGCTGGACAAAAGATATTTGTTGAGGAATGGGAAAATAGGCTTCGCCAGACTGTAAAGCATTCAAGGTTAAAAAGAAAGGTGTCAAATAGGACTTTGGTGAGACTTGAACTTTACAAAATTGAAAAGCATCTTTTAGGAGAACAAACTTATGAACCATATATTGCAAGGTGGTAAGAGATGTTTGTAATTGTAGCCTATGATGTAAATGTAAAAAGGGTGGCAAAGGTATTAAAGATTGGAAGAAAATACCTTAATTGGGTTCAAAATTCCCTTTTAGAGGGTGAGCTCACAAAGGCAAAGTATGAAAGACTTAAGGCAGAACTAAAAGAAGTAATCGATGAGAAGGAAGATTCTATTGTCTTTTACACATTAAGGACTCCACAATATATGAAAAGAGAGCTTATGGGTTTAGATAAAGGAGGTCAGGAGCTTATTATTTGATTTTTGACTTATCTGTTGTCTACCTCCAATAATGCATTTTTTGCCTACCTTAGACAACAGCAAGAGAGCAAGCAAGAAGTAAGAAATATTTTGGATTTTCTGGTTTTCTTACACTGAAAATTTTTTGTTGACAACAACAAATTAAAATAGCAAGATTCATTATGACTTAAGGCTCTGCATGGC
>JALVZP010000302.1 GCA_027037575.1 Desulfobacterales bacterium
AATATGCTAAAAAGTGTCAAGGATTGAAAGGATATACCTTGATACCTTATCGGATCTCTTCTTCAATATCTCCCTTACCAATCCCCTTCTCTCTTCAGAGATCCTATTATATCCCCAGATACACCTCCTTGTGACCTCTTCAAGGCTATTTCTTTCTGCATAAAAGAGGAGATTCCTGTCAAAAAAGGAAAGGCTATCAGCATCCCTTAATAGATCAGCCCTTTCTGTCCCACCTATTTCATGCATCTTTATAAGATCTGTAACATCTCTTATTACTTCTTCACATACCCTATGTCTTCTCATTATCTGAGCTACAATTATGGCACTATTTTCTGCATGTGCCTTCTTGAATGACTCATAATCTGGATAATCTACTCTTTTTACCTTCCTTTCAGGTATTGCCCTCTCTATGTCGTGGGTAAGACTTGCAAGCCTGAGATTCTTATCTGCCCCTGGATTGAGTTTTAATAGCCACTTAAGTGTATTCCTTGCATGAATAGGATCTTCTGGAAGAGGAGAAGAGTCTATTATCCTCTTTGCATCCTTCCATACATACCTTATCCAGTCTCCCATACCTTTTTTTGATTTTGATAAATGATGAGTATTCTTCTAATATTTTCTAAATTCATAAGAAGGGCCATAAAGAGAAGGGTAAGGAAGACCTGGTTTAGGATGGCACCAATGAATATAATCATAATCCTTATATCCCTTCCTATCCTTATAGGCACTGATTTATTTACCTTTACAAATTCCTTTATCATAAACTGATCATATTTGTCTGCCATATAGCTGTTTACAAAGGAGCCTATTATTGCCATAAACCCTGTAAAGAGCACAGGTAGTGATTTATGTGAGAGATATGCATATATGGTGAGTCCAAAGAGCAGAAAGCCATCAGAGTATCTATCTAAGATAGCATCAAACCATGCACCAAATTTGGTAGATTGAAATTTCAATCTTGCTATCTCTCCATCACATCCATCAATTATAGAGGATATCTGAGCAAGTATTGCTCCAAGAAGGAGATACATATATTTTCCAAGAAAAAAGTTGAAAGAGGCAATAAGAGACATGAGAAAAGAGAAAAATGAGATCTTATTTGGGGTTATATCAGTATTGACAAGATACTTTGTAATCCTTAGAGAAAGCCTTCTGTTTAGATATTTAGAAACAGGTCCATCTGTATTCTTCTTGCTGATATTTTCAATAAGAAAGGATTCTGCCTTCTTATATGCTTCATAATCATCTATATCTATCCAGAAGGAATCAGTCCCTGCATCAACAGCCCTTGCTATCCCTTTTTCTGCAAGAATCTTTACTGCTCCTGAAAGTGTTTCGTTCTTATTTCTCTGAATACTCTCCTCTATTGCAGAGAATATTATTGGAGTACACAGGAAAAACCCCGTGTCATATCCATTATATCTTGGTATATTCTTCCCTATATCCCTTATCCTTCCATCCTCTACTAAGACCTTTGTTGCCTCAGATGGATTTGGCAAGAAAGGAGGATTTATCCTAAAATCAACACATAGAGAAATCTCTTCATTTCCTATATCAGATTCTAATAATCTTTTTACCAAGGATTCACTAAATATATGATCTGACATGCAAAGAAGAAATTTATCTTCCTTTAATACATCTTTTGCCTTAAGAACAGAAACGGCATTTTCCCTTTGCCATTCTGGATTCTCTATAAAGTTTATATTCAAAGAATTCTCTTGAGAGAATCTCCTGAGGAAATCTTTTATCTGCTCTCCTTTATAGCCTATAACTACATAAAAGTCGTTAATACCACAATTTTTTAAAGTGAGAATGGATCTTTCTATTAAGGTGAGCCCAAGAAGTTTTACAAGAGGCTTAGGCTCCCCTACCTTTCTTAAGCGAGAACCTCTTCCTGCTGCTAAAATGAGACATTTCATACTAATCTTCTCTCTTTCCAGCAATAAACTCCTCTACCATTCTGCATGCTTCATCATCTGTAAACTGCTTTGGCGGATGTTTCATAAAGAATGCAGATGCAGAATAGAGGACTCCACCTTTTCCTCTCTCCAATGCCAGCTTACAGCACCTTATTGCATCAATTACTACACCTGCTGAGTTGGGTGAATCTTCAACAGAAAGCTTTAGATCCAATTCAATGGGAATGTCTCCAAAAATCCTTCCTTCCATCCTGATATAGCAGATCTTGTTATCCTTTTGCCACGCAACCCAATCACTTGGTCCTATGTGTATATTTTCCGGATCCAAGCGTTCCTCACCAAGCTGTGACTGAACTGCTTCTGTCTTGGATATCTTCTTTGACTTGAGTCTGCTTCTGTCAAGCATGTTCAGGAAGTCAGTATTTCCTCCAGTATTGAGCTGATATGTCCTGTCAAGCTTTACTCCCCTCTTCTTAAAAAGATTTGTAAGGGTTCTATGAACTATTGTGGCACCAATCTGGGATTTTATATCATCTCCAATAATAGGAAGCCTCCTTTCTTCAAATCTCTTTGCCCATTCAGGATTACTTGCAATAAAGACAGGGATACAGTTTATAAAACCTACACCTGCTTCTAACGCACACTCTGCATAGAATCTTGTTGCCTCTTCAGATCCAACAGGAAGATAGTTCAGTAGTATCTCCGTTCCTGATTCCTTAAGTGCCTGGACGATCTCTTCTTTAGTTGGCTCTTTTTCATCTGCCAAAACAAAGGTGTATTTATCTTCATAATTCCTCATATGAGGAGCAAACCCATCTAAAACCTTTCCCATCCTAACAATCACACCCTTTTTCTCCACATTTGGAAATATGGTCTTTGTGCAATTTGGAAGCTCAAATATTGCCTCCGCAATATCCTTTCCTACCTTTCTCTTGTCTATATCAAATGCACATACGACCTCCACATCTCCAGGAGTATATCCTCCAATATTCCAATGCATAAATCCTATGGCATCCTTTTCCCCTTTCTGCTTGTAATATTCTATTCCCTGAATAAGGGCGCTTGCACAGTTTCCAACTCCAACAATCCCAATTTTTACTTTTTTATCATCCATCTTATCCCCTCCCTGAATCGATATTTATTTTATCCCATTCTTTCAGGAGTCTTTCTAACCAATTATGAAAATCAAGATATTTTCCTGATCTGTAATCATAACAAAAACCCAAGATCTTTTTATTACCAGATTCTTCCTCTCTTTTAGCCTGTTCAAGAAGTATCTCCTTCACCTCTTCTTTTGAGTATCCAAGCTCCTGAGCAAGTTGTTTTACACCATAAGGATTTCTTCCTATCCCACCTGCCTGCCATATTGCCCTATGTGCAATCTCTTTTATTTTATCTTCTGAAAGATTAGCTTTTTTAGCTAAAAATAAAGCTCTTATAAAATTTTTTCTTTCTATTTCTGTCTCTACCTCTCTCATTAAACTATAATAACGAATTTTTTTTAGTCAATCCAAGCAGTTAACAACAATTTTTTAAGTGCCCATTTCCCATGATCTGAGATATCTTTCCTGTTCAGGTGTGAGGGTATCTATCTCTACTCCCATAGACTTGAGCTTTAAGGATGCGATTTCATTATCTACTTCTTGTGGGACGTCATATACCTTTTTTTCTAATTTCTTGTGGTTCTTTACAAGATACTCTGCACAGAGTGCCTGATTTGCAAAGCTCATATCCATTACACTTGAAGGATGTCCTTCTGCTGCAGCAAGATTTATAAGCCTTCCTTCACCTAAAAGATATAGCCTCCTGCCATCCTCAAGTTCAAATTCCTCAACGAATTCCCTTATCTTTCTGTTTTTTACAGCTATCTCTCTTAATCCTTTTATATCTATTTCCACATCAAAGTGACCAGAATTTGCGAGTATGGCACCATCTTTCATCTTTAAGAAATGCTCTTTTCTAATGACATTTATGTCTCCCGTTACTGTGCAGAAGATATCTCCGATAGCCGCTGCTTTAGAAATTGGCATCACTTCAAACCCATCCATAACTGCCTCAAGTGCCCTTAAGGGATTTACTTCACAGACAATCACATGTGCACCCATTCCCCTTGCCCTGTTTGCAACTCCTCTCCCACACCATCCATATCCACATACCACAAATTTGCTTCCTGCAAGAAGCCTGTTTGTTGCCCTAAGTATCCCATCTATTGTGCTCTGACCCGTTCCATATCTATTGTCAAAGAGATGCTTTGTATTTGCATTATTTACTGCAATTACAGGAAACTGAAGGACCCCATCCCTTTCCATACTCTTAAGCCTTATTACTCCAGTAGTGGTCTCCTCCGTGCTTCCCATTATATTTGAGACAAGCTCCCTTCTTTCCTCTTCAGAGATAGATCTTCCCCAATCTACTATGCACTTTTCCAGATTTTCCCACTTTCCAAGTGCAATAAAGTGAATAGAACTTACAAGATCTGCTCCATCATCCATTGTTATGTGTGGCTTGTGTTTTAGTGCAGAAAGTATATGCTCATAGTATGTGGCATGATCTTCTCCCTTTATTGCAAAAACTGGTATCTCATCATCTACAACAAGTGATGCAGCCACATCATCCTGGGTAGAAAGGGGGTTTGATGCACAAAGCACAATACCTGCCCCTCCTGCCTTGAGTGTGCTTGCAAGCGCGGCTGTCTCTGTAGTAATATGGAGACATGCCGATATCCTTATACCTTTAAGAGGCTTTTCCTTTGAAAAACGCTCTTTTATATACCTTAGGACAGGCATACTCATAAATGCCCATTCCCTTCTGAGTCTCCCCTTCTCTGCTAAGTTAATATCCTTTATGTGATATTCCATAAGCTCCTCCTTATTTTACTGCCCTCTTTAGATCATCTACTGCATCCAATCTTTCCCAGGTAAATTCAGGAAGCTCCCTTCCAAAATGTCCGTAGTTGGTAGTCTTTCTATAGATTGGTCTTCTTAGATCAAGCCTCTCTATAATGGCTGCAGGTCTAAAATCAAATAGTTTTTTTACTATCTCCAAAAGTTCTTTACTTGGTATAACCCCTGTTCCATAAGTGGTTACAGTCATAGAGATCGGCTCTGCCTTTCCAATAGTATATGCAACCTGAATCTCACATCTCTTTGCAAGACCTGCAGCAACGATATTTTTTGCCACATAACGACACATATATGATGCGCTCCTGTCTACTTTTGTAGGATCCTTTCCTGAGAAACATCCTCCTCCGTGATATCCAAATCCGCCATATGTATCCATGATAATCTTTCTCCCTGTAAGCCCACAGTCTGCCATTGGCCCACCTATGACGAATCTTCCTGTTGTGTTGATGTAATATTCTGTTTTCTCATCTATCATTTTAGAGGAAATGACCTTATGAATAACCTCTTCTATTATTGACTCCCTCAGTGTCTCATAGTCCACATCCGGTTCGTGCTGCGCTGCTATAACCACTGCCGTTACTCTAACAGGTTTCCAATCCACATATTCTACAGTCACTTGGGATTTCCCGTCAGGTCTTAGCCATGGAAGCTTTCCTGATTTTCTTACATGAGCCAATCTCATAGTAAGCTGATGTGCAAGATATATGGGCATTGGCATATATACTTTTGTATCTGTGCATGCATACCCAAACATAAGGCCCTGATCACCTGCCCCCATCTCTTTAAATAGTCCCTTTCCATTTACTCCAATAGCAATATCTGGAGACTGCCTGTCAATACTACATATTACTCCACATGTCTCCCAATCAAATCCCATAGAAGAATTAGTATATCCAATGTCTTTTATTGTCTCTCTTACCACTTCTGGGAAAGAGACGTATGCATTTGATGTAATTTCTCCTGCTATAAAGGCAAGACCTGTAGTTACTAATGTCTCACATGCAACCCTTGCATATGGATCCTGCTCCAAGAATTTATCCAAGATATGATCAGATATTTGATCTGCTATCTTGTCTGGATGTCCCTCTGTAACAGATTCTGATGTAAAAAGAAAATTACCTGAACTCCACATAATTCATCTCCTTTTAATTTATTTTTTTCTTTCAAGGATGGCATTATCAATCAATCTTGCTTTCCCAACAAATACTGCCATAGCAAGAAGTGCCCTATCTTCTATCTTATCTACTTCTTCAAGTGTTTCAGGATCACATATGGATACATACTGTATTCTGGTAAATGGATGAGAATTTATAATTTCTTCTACTTTCTTTTTTATCAACCTTGCATCTTCTTCTCCCTTTTCTACCATCTCCTTTGCTGCATCAATGGATTTTTTTAGACTCAGGGCAGATCTCCTTTCTTCAGGTGATAGATATGCATTTCTGGAACTCATTGCCAGCCCATCAGGCTCCCTTACAGTAGGGACACCTATTATCTGGACATCCATGTTCAGATCCTGAACCATCCTTTTTATTACAAGAAGCTGCTGATAATCCTTTTCTCCAAATACTGCAATATGTGGCTTTGTTATGTTGAATAGTTTTGTTACGACCGTTGTAACACCATCAAAGTGTCCAGGCCTAAA
>JALVZP010000303.1 GCA_027037575.1 Desulfobacterales bacterium
TATGCGATTTGCCTTTGTAACAGTATTTAGCCTGTGTGCAGCCACAATTATAGTGCACTTTCCTATCAGGCTTTCTATTGTCTTTTGGATAAATTGCTCACTTTCTGGATCAAGTGCTGACGCAGCTTCATCAAGAATCAATATGCTTGGATTTATAAAAAGTGCCCTCGATATGGCAATCCTTTGTTTTTGTCCACCAGAGAGCCTATCTCCTTTGTCTCCGATAATAGTTTTGTATGAATTAGGTTGCTCTATTATAAACTTATGTGCATATGCAAGTTCTGCAACCTTTCTTACTTCCTTCATTCCCTTCTCTGGTGCTCCATACTTTATATTGTTTTCTATCGTATCGTGAAAAAGGACTATATCTTGACTTACAATACCTATTTGCCTCCTCAAAGACTCAAGTGTTACATCCCTTATGTCATAACCATCTATTATTATGCTTCCTGAAGTAACATCATAAAAACGTGGAATAAGCTCTAAGAGTGTGCTTTTTCCTGATCCTGTTGATCCAACAAATGCAACCATCTCTCCTGCATTTATCCTGAGTGATATGTTTTTCAGAACTGGTTTTTCTGGATCATATCCAAAGCTCACATTCTTAAACTCTATGTATTTCTTATGTCTTGGAAGAGTAACAGCATTGGGCTTTTCCTTTATAGATGGTTCTGTCTTTAATATTCCAAATACCCTCTCTGTTGCTCCATGAAGTGTCTTTAAGTCATTGTTGAGCTTTGTAAGCTTCTTTATTGGCTGATATATCTTGGAGTAGGCATATAGCATAGAGATAAGCTCTCCAAGTGTGTGATGAAAATGTAGCTTTCCTATAATAAGGATGCCTGGGATAACCAAAAATACAGTTATATCCATCATTGGACTTAATCCTAAGTGCCACTTTCTCCATCTTATTACCCTTCTATATAGTTCATCTGCAAGACGAGTAAATTTTTTTATTTCCTCATCCCCTCTATAAAATCCATGAACTACCTTAAGGCATTGAAGTAGCTCCTGATATGCTGCAGTTACATCTGCCATTGCATCCTGCATTCTTTTTGCATGCTTTTTTACTTTTATTCCAAACATCCTTACAAGACAAACAATTACAGGAACGATGAGAAACATAAGGAGTGTCATCTTATAGTCTGCTGCAAGAAGGTATATGAGAAGGACCATTATGGTAAGAGGATGCTGAATCAGTCCTATGAGTATGTTTGCTATGTTGGACTGCATTATTCCTATATCTGATGTTGCCCTTCCAATTAGATCCCCTGCCCTCTTTGTATGGTAGTAGCTCAAAGGCAAAGAAACAAATTTCTTAAAAAGATCTATCCTGAGTGACCTAACTGCCCTGTTAGAAAATGCAACAGCAGCCATTCCACTCAAATAAGAGAAGATGGATTTTAAAATTACAGATATGGTAGCTATAAGTGCAAGTATAAGGATGAGTTTATTAGGTGAGATGTCTTTAAGAATAACTATCTCTTTTTTATGCCATTTAAAGAAGGAATCAAAAGAGATCCATGTAATCTTCCAGGATGCCGGCTCTGTTCCCTGTTTCATACATTCATCAATGAATGGCTGAAGAAGATATGCAGGTATAACGACAAAGATAGATGCAAGGGTAGCAAAGATGATCGAATATACGATCATTCTCTTGTGGGGTCTTACATAAGAGGCTATATCTTTTCCAAGGATGTGTTCAAGCATATGAAAAGGAGCAGGATTGGCCGTGCATCCCTACTCGATCTACCAACAGAAGGTTATTCCTGACCCAGGTAGTATAGCAGCTCCTTCCATGGCACAGACCTACTTACTTACCGCTGCTCCCTTCCGGGCCTGACGGGGTTCGTAAGAGGTCTGTCCATGGGGCTACTG
>JALVZP010000304.1 GCA_027037575.1 Desulfobacterales bacterium
GAGTAATGTATGCAAGGCCATTTGCAGCAAGGGGAGGATTCTATATCTGGCCATGGACATTCTTCTTATTTATCCTTTCTGCGATAGCAGCAGGACCGTGTTTTACAATTATTATCGTAAAGATTGCAGAAAAGGTTACTAATAAGAAGCTTGTCCCTGATAGATGCATACAATTTTTAGCAAGGCTTTCTGGAATACTCCTTTCTATCTATATTGTCCTTAAGATTGCTGATACCATAGGATGGATATATGGAGAGGCACACAAAGCAGGCTTTAGATTTATGGACTTTTATAGAGAAGGCCCATATGGTGTGTGGATGCCTATTGCAGAGATTGGCTTATGTGGAATCATTCCTGCAATAATGCTTCTTATTCCAAGGATAAGAAATAACCCAAAATGGCTTATAGTTGCATGTCTCCTTAATTGTGCAGGAATTATCCTAAATAGATTCTCATTCATAATAGTTACACTTGCAATACCTGTTCTTCCATTTGAAAGGTTCTGGAGCTATCTCCCAACATGGCAGGAATGGGGAGTTGCACTTGCATCCATTGCATATGGTGTGCTTGTATTCTCATTTGCATACAGGTATCTTCCTGTGTTTCCTAAGGAAAAGGAATTAAATCCTGTTTCATAGGAGGAGAGATGACCCCTCTAAGCTTTGAATGGCAATGGGATATTGGACATATAATATTTTTTGGATTCCTCTATCTTATCCTCCTTATAGTAGGGTTAGGACTTAGCTGGGCAGGATTTAAGACAATCTTGCAGCTCTTAGGTATACTCTGGGAAAGGGACTTGGAAGAGCATTAAAGCCATATTACGGTATCCCTTCTCCAATGCTCATCATCCTTATATGGATAGTCTAAGTTATAGTGTAGTCCGCGGCTTTCCTTTCTCAAAAGTGCACATGTAACAATGAGCTCTGCAACAAGCGAAAGATTCCTTAGCTCTAAAAGATCCCTTGTTACTATAAAGTCCCAGTAATACTCTTTTATCTCCTGCTGTATTATCTCTATCCTCCTTCTTGCCCTTTCAAGCCTCTTATTTGTCCTTACAATTCCTACATAATTCCACATAAGTCTTCTTATCTCATCCCAGTTATGGGAGACAACAACCATCTCATCGCTGTCTACTGCACTTCCTGGATCCCATTCTGGTGGCTTTGGAAATGGAACATGCCTTTTTTCTTCCAAGTATTTTGCTGCCCTCATTGCTGCCTTCTTTGCAAATACCAGCCCTTCTAATAGGGAATTACTTGCAAGTCTATTTGCTCCATGAAGCCCTGTGCATGCAACCTCTCCTATTGCATAAAGATTCTCTAAGGTTGTAACCCCATCCTTATCAGTAAGGACACCTCCACACATGTAATGGGCAGCAGGAACAACAGGAATAGGCTCTTTTGTTATGTCTATATGGAACTTCAGGCATGTCTCATATATGTGAGGGAATCTCTTTTTTATAAAATCTGCTGGCTTATGGGTTATATCCAGATATACGCATTCATCACCACTTTTCTTTAGCTCCATATCAATTGCCCTTGCAACAATGTCTCTCGGTGCAAGCTCCTTCATTGGATGATACTTCTCCATAAACCTGTTTCCCCTCTTATCTATAAGTATTCCTCCTTCACCCCTCACTGCCTCTGATATAAGGAAATTCTTTGCCTCTGGATGATAGAGGCATGTTGGATGAAACTGGACAAATTCCATATTTGCTATCTTTGCACCTGCCCTGTATGCAACTGCAACACCATCTCCTGTAGCAATGTCAGGATTGCTGGTATAAAGATAAACCTTTCCTGCACCGCCTGTTGCAAGGACAGTAACTCTTGCAAGGAATGTCTTAACCACTCCTTTTTTCACATCTAAT
>JALVZP010000305.1 GCA_027037575.1 Desulfobacterales bacterium
AAATTCAACAATCCAATCCTTTCCATCCCTGCTTATTTTTATAAGCTCATCAAGCTCCTTATTATATCCTTCTCTTATTACTCCTCCTTCCCGAAGTATTGAAGGTGGGTCATCTACAATTGCTTTATCTATCTCTTCCTTTATATCAGAAAGCAGATCAAGCTGATCTGCTAATTTTTGAATAAATTTATTATTGGATTTTTTAAGAAGTTTCTTTATATAAGGAAGGTTTTTAATAGACTCCTTAAGTGCAATAAGATCCTTTGGATTTGCCCTCTGAAGGGATATTTTTGCATTAAGTCTCTCTATATCATATATGTCCTTTAGCCTATTTCTTAGTTTCTTTCTTAAAATAGGATCCTCTTTTAGTTCTTTTACTGCAAGTAGCCTTTCTCTTATCTTTTCTATATTTATCAAAGGATATATGATCCATTTCTTTAGTATCCTCCCACCCATTGGCGTATTTGTCTTATCCAGGACAGAGAATAAAGAGCCTTCAACTGAATTTTCCCTCATATTTCTGAGAAGCTCTAAATGTCTGCATGTAGCATCGTCTAAAAACATGTAATCACCGATTCTATAGGAGCTTATTTCCTTTATATGTGCAGGAAATCCCTTTTGTGTCTCCTTCATGTAATGGACAATCATCCCAGATGCAACTGTTCCAAGTGGCATCTCATGGCATCCAAATCCCTCTAAGGAATATACCTGAAACTGCTTTTTTAGGAGGGATGTTGCAGTATCTAAGTCTATTTTCTGATCAATTAATTCTTTTCTGAATTCATTAAACTCATCTGCTAAGGGATCCTCTTTTAAAATAAGAAGCTCTGCTGGAAGGAGCCTATTTAGTTCATTCCTTAGTAGATTCTGATCTGATAGTTCAGTAAATTTAAATTCCCCTGTAGTAAGGTCCAAGAAGGAAAGCCCAAATCTATTTTTCCTCAAGTCACTATATATTGCTGATATATAAAGGTTACTCTTTTCATCTATCTCTGCCTCATCAATAACAGAACCTGGTGTAATGATCCTTATAACTTCTCTTTTGACTATCCCCTTACATTTTCTTGGATCTTCTACTTGCTCACATATTGCTACCTTAAATCCATTATTTACAAGTCTTCCTATGTATGAATTTGCAGAATGATATGGGACCCCACACATTGGTATCCTTTTTCCATTGTGATGCCCCCTTGAAGTAAGAGCAATCCCTAATATTTTAGAGGCAATCTTTGCATCTTCATAGAACATCTCATAGAAGTCACCAAGCCTGAAAAAGAGTATGCAGTCCTTATATTGAGACTTTATCTGATGATACTGTTTTAGCATTGGAGTAAGCTCTGTCATGTTTTTTATGCTACCTTATAGAAGGTTTTTTAATATGAATAGTATCCCATCTTTTGCATTGAGGGCATTGCCAGCTTAGCTCTGAAGACTCAAATCCACATATCTCACATTGAAATTTTAAATAGGGTGTAGATATCTTTTTTATTATATCTGAAAATTCTTTTAATGCCTCATCTTTCATGCCTTTTTCTAAGAGCATTTCTCCTTTGAATCTCCTTGCCTCCCAAAATGAAGGATCCATATCTATTGCCTTATCTATCTGGACAAGGGCATTTTTTACATCCCCTTTTGAATAAAGTAACTTTGCATAGGCAAGATATGTAAAAATATCCTTCTTTTTGCTTGTACATTCAAGCAAAAAATCCTCTATTAGTTTCTTATCCTCTATTTTATGTAATTCAGACTCTATCCTCTTATAAGCCAGGAAGATAAATTCTGGGCACTTATAAAGGATCTTTTTCCAGGAAGATATGGCATCTTTATATTTTCCCATACTCAGGTAAATATCACCTAAATGAAGATATGCA
>JALVZP010000306.1 GCA_027037575.1 Desulfobacterales bacterium
CCCAAGTTCCTTGTGTTATAGATTGGCTTTAAAACAGGTCTTGAAATGGCATAAAATGGATACTGAATCCCCATTGGCCAGATTACTTCATCCATCTTTTCTAAGTTTGTATGATCTGGAAGTGCAAGATCTGCCATAAGTGCAGTATCATCTATAAATGGGGAAAATGTGACAATGAATGGTATCTTCCTTAGTGCCTTCTTAAACTCAATTGAACCAGGAATTGTATAGGAAGGATTTGCTGAAAATACTAAAAGGACTTCTATTTCATTTGCCCTTTCTGGGATCTCATCCAGATCTATCTTTTTCTTTTTTAGCCCTTTCTTTGAGATACTATCAAGGATTGGCTTTGGAAAATCCTTCAGTGGAAGATCTTCCTGAATAAGAAGTCCACCAGGCCTATTTATGCTTCCAACAAGTGCATTTAGAGCAATAATTGACATATATTCATATACACTTCCTGGAAGCTCTCCTTTATCCCTTCCAAATATTGCTATTGGTCTTTTTGCCTTTGCAAACTCTTTTGCAATAGAAACTATCTTTTCCTTTGAAATACCTGTAATTTCACTAACTTTATCTGGACTATATTTCTTTAAGAGGAGATTCTTAAATCCTGCATGTATCTGTCCATCCCTTCCAACCCAGTCCTTAAATCCAAAGCAATATTTCTTTATGAATTCCTTATCATAGAGGCCTTCCTTTACGATTACATGGGCAATTCCTAAGGCAAATGCAGCTTCTGTTCCAGGCTTTATTGCTATCCATTCAGTTGCCTTAGATGCAGTATCTGATGCCCTTGCCTCAATCTGAACTATCTTTGGTCTATTCTTTATGCTGCTATCATGCCACATGCTCCATGCACTAATTACCCTTCCTGGAGAACCCCAACCATCTATAAGAGCGCATCCAAAGCTAAGAATATAGTCAGAGTTTTCTATGTCAAATGCTATAGGAGCATCCTTTCCTGTCATAAGTCTCAGTGCAATCCTGTATGTATCTTCCATATTTGGGATTCTTATATGATTTGGGCTTCCAATAGATCTCATAAGCTGCTCTATCAGAAGGGATGTGGTGCTTCCCCTTCTTGTTCCATCTATTGCAACAATTGCATCTGGTCTTCCCTTTTTCCTTAATTCATTTATTTTTGAAGCAACAATAAAGATTGCCTCATCCCATGATATATTTACAAACTGACCTTCTCCCCTCATCCCACCCCTTTTCATAGGGCCTGTAAAGCGGATGCTTTCATCATACAGTAGCTGTAGCCCTCCTGCTCCTATTGGACATATTCCATATGGATTTATTGGATAGTCTTCTCTTCCTTCAATCTTTACTGCCCTATCTCCACTTATTCCATCTACCATCCTTACCTTTATTCCACATCCACCTGGACAGAGTGTGCATACTGTATTTTCATAGTGGAATCTTCCCCTTTCTGGAACAGGAACCCATGGCCAGTTCTGTGTCCAGATAGATATGTCATCTATTAGTTTCCAGGGAAGGGGAGTAAAGTTTATTCCAACAATTCCTCCAGCTAAGGTGAGGATAAAGTTTCTTCTGTTCAGTTTCATGGCCTTACCCCTTATTTATGACAAGTAAAACAGGTATTGTTTTCTTCATGTCCCATCTTTGTATGACATTCAGCACAATCATCCATCTTCATGCGATCCCATGTATGCTCCTTATAACCGGATATATGCTTTCCCCAAATGTTTCTGCTATATCCAGATATGCGATTTTCTTGATAAATGGGAAGAAACTCGCTTGTTCCAAAATCCCCATGACATGTCTTACACTTTAGCTTTGCTATCTTTACATGGGCTATATGTGGAAAATATACACAGGGAGGCTGCCTGTAGTAGT
>JALVZP010000307.1 GCA_027037575.1 Desulfobacterales bacterium
ATCTGTGTAGGGTTGAGGGCATAAGACCCTTTATGTGTATCTCAAAGGGGGGTTTATTGTCTTCAAAGATCCTTCCATCTAAGAATAGCCTTCCTCCTATTGGTGGGTCAGATTTCCACCATATTACGACTGAATCCTCCCTTACATTGCCTATAAAAGGGCCTTCTAAGAAGGATGCAAAAGAAAAGGAAGAAAAGAGGATAAGTATTATAGGGATATATCTCATATTTTTATTAAATCAAATTTTTTGCAAAATTAACAAGTATCATCTATAAAAGATCTTATGAGATCCTCCTTAAGCAAGGTATTAAGTCTATGGGATTCTATAGCCATCTCTATTGCTGTTTCCTTAGGAGTAGGGATATTTAGGGTCCCATCAGAGATCTCAAAGATACTTCCTGTTCCCCAATTTATCCTCCTTGCCTGGATATTTGGGGGGATATTATCCATAATAGGTGCGCTCTGCTATGCAGAACTTTCCTCCTCCATCCCAAAGGCAGGAGGAGATTATGTGTATTTAAGGGAGGCATATAATGAATTCGTTGCATTTCTCTACGGTTGGACATCCATCTTGGTAATAAGGACTGGGATAATTGCTGCTGTATCCTTTGTCTTTGCAGAATATACTTCCTCCCTTCTCGGCCTGGGCAGAACCTTTATAAAACCAATTGCCATATCCGTTATCTTCTTCCTTTCATTCCTAAACATAAGGTTGCAGACAGGAAAGAGCATACTAAATGTATCTGTCTTTGCTAAGGTCTCTGCCCTGATTACTATTGTCATATTCGGTCTTCTTTCAAAAAAGGGAAATATGGAAAACCTATATGTCAGCTATCATATTAGATCCTCTGAGATCCTTTATAAGTTTGGACTTCTTCTTGTGCCAGTCCTTTGGACATATGGGGGATGGCATGAAAACACATATATGACAGAAGAGACAAAGGATGCACAGAAGGTCCTTCCCATTGCACTTACAGTGAGCACACTCTTTATTACCACAATCTATGTCCTTCTGAATGTCATTTACTTATACATCATCCCAGCAAAGGAGATGGTCAAGGCAGATCTCATTGCAGGTGATGTGATGAATAGGATATTTGGGGAATTGGGAAGAAAGGGAATAGATGCATTGATTGTGGTGTCTTCTTTTGGGACACTAAATGCTACAATTATGACATCAAGCAGGATAACCTATGCAATGAGCATAGATAATCCGCTTTTCAAATACTTTTCCCATATAAGTGAAAGATTTAGGACACCTGTTAGGGCTATCTTGATAAATGCGGTATGGAGCTCAATCCTTGTGATATGGGGGACATTTAGTAAGCTCCTTTTCTTTACAGGATTTCTTGTATGGCTATTTTTTGCAGCAATTGTATCTGGCATATTCCTTTTAAGGATAAGGAGACCTGATATGGAAAGGCCATTTCAGGTATGGGGATATCCTATTACACCCGCTATATTTGTCTCTGTATGCCTTTGGATATGCATAAATATCTTCTTAAAATATCCTGAGCAATCCACCTTAGGAGCACTTATTATGCTAAGTGGAATACCTGTGTATCTTTTTACAAAAAGGAAAAACCTTCTATTTCTGTTTCTTCCTTTAGCACTTGCTCTCAATTTCTCTTCCTTAAGAAAGCAGATGGTAGAAGAGCAGATAATAGCAAGGGGAATAAGGGATAAAAGAGTGATTAATGCAATGCTAAAAGTTCCAAGACACCTCTTTGTTCCTGAAAAGTATAGGAGAGAAGCATATAATGACTATCCCCTTCCAATTGGATATGGTCAGACCATATCCCAGCCTTATATAGTGGCCTTAATGACAGAGGAATTGAGACTGAAAAAACAGA
>JALVZP010000308.1 GCA_027037575.1 Desulfobacterales bacterium
CCTTCTTGATATCTGATTTCCCAGCAGAGACAGCAGACATCTCAAAGAAGTATGCATCTATCTGACTTGCAATTATCCTTGCCAAAGTGGTCTTACCAGATCCAGGAGGACCCCAGAATATCATGGAAGGAATATTCCTGGATCTAAGCATTAAAGAAATAGCACCATCCTCTCCTAAGAGATGTCTTTGCCCGTAAAATTCCTCTATCCTCTTTGGTCTAATCCTCTCTGCAAGTGGAGGAATCATATTGTTATTTTCTTTTATTACTAACAATTTTTCAATAATAAGCAGTCTATTATTTCAAAATTTGTATTCTAAGCTGAGTTTTTTCTTGTTGTAATAAAATTTTTTTGATAGAAATCTAAAAGGTATGAGAGATTTAAGAGAAACGGAAATTAAAGTAGGTTCATGGTTTTATCTCAAATTAGATGATGAGAATAAAGAGAGGGTTCTTTATGTTGGTTTAAAAGAAGGTGACTATTTAGTAACTACCGCTCCTTCCTTTATAAATGTCTCTTTGCCAAAAGATTTAACAGCCTATTTTTTCACTGAAAAGGGAATATATGAATTTTACACTAATGTATTGGAGTTTATAAAATATCCTGTAGGACTATTAGTCCTTAGCTATCCGAAATTTGTAGAGCTGAAGGAACAAAGAAATTATAAGAGGATAAGATGTTTTGTTTCTGCAAGGGTTCAATATAGATTAGAAAATGGTTCTCAGCTAATAAGAGGGATTATTAAAGATATAAGCAAGAAGGGTTGCAGGATAGTATTCCCTTTAAAGGAAGTAAGTCATATCCCATTTGAGAAGGAAGAAAGGATTATAATCTCTGTAAAGTTTCCTGGAATTGGTGGAGAGCAAAAGACAGTAGGATCAATAAGGAACATTCAAAAGGAGGAGAATGAGATCTCCTTAGGGATAGAATTTGATGATATTGCTTGGTGGGTTCCTCCTTATTAAATGAGGCAGTATGAAGGGATCATTTATCTTTCCACATTGTTTTGTTCCAGTTAGTTTGAAGATTCCTCCATCTCTTTTTCCAATAAATCTCTGTAAGGCTTGGTATATGGAGGAAAAAGAGGATCAATTTAATGTCCTATTTCCTGACAAGAGACTGAAGCCTCCTAAGGAGTTTTTGAGACTAATAGAAGAGTATAAAAGGTGGATAGAGACTCAGGAAAAGGGGAATCCCATTTTTATGCTGATAGAAAAGGAAATATGGAGATCTGAAGAAAGTCCAATCCACATAAAGAATCTTATAAAAGGGGTAAAAAGGGAAGAGATAGATCCAGAGATGGAAGAATCCATAAAGTGGCATCTCTTTCTTCATCTTGCTACAGAGTTTGAGGTCAGTCAGTATGAGATAGATCAGGAGATCTTGGATATAAGTAAAAGAAGATCCTTGCTGGAAGGTGTAATAGAGGATGCACCAAGATCTCTTGACAACATGTTTCAGGATGTCCCTGATTATAGGACAGATCCCATACTGGATGAGAAGGTCATTCAGGAAATAATAAAGGCATGGATAGGCCTTTTTGGAAGATATACAGAAAAGGACTCTACCCTTATTACATTTAACAAAGGTGTGTTTGAGCTTTTAAGATCCAATTTTGAAGATCTGATGATAAGAGATATAACGAAAAGAAGTGAGATTCCTGTAAGAGAAAGGGAAATAGACGGAGTAAAGATTAAGCAGATAACATTTCCAATATTGATGGAAAAAGGAAAGGATGAGATAAGTGATTTCATTTCTGGAAAGACACTCCTATATATTTAGTCTCTTGCCCTATCCACAACACTTACTGCAAAGAGAAAAAGGATGACTCCAATAATGAAAAGAAATAG
>JALVZP010000309.1 GCA_027037575.1 Desulfobacterales bacterium
AAGGGCATTAAGAGATCAGCTAAAGGGACTCCCATTTTCTGAAAAGATAAAGGAGCTTATAGAGGAGTTTAATAAGGGAGAAACAGAAGAGGCAAAGATAGCAAGGGATTCAGATCAATTGGATCTCATATTGGAGCTAAAAGAGCAGTTAGATATAGGAAACCAGAATGCGAGGGAATGGATAGAATATGCCATTAAGAGATTGGAGACAAACAGGGCAAAGGAGATTGCAAAGCAGATAATGTCAACTCATTCAAGTGATTGGTGGTTCGTAAAGGATACAGATTGGTGGATAAAGGGAAATAGGAAGAGATTATCTAAGTGAGACATCTCCATAGAGGATCTTTCTTTTCTTGCCATTAGAAAGGAGTATGAGGCTTCCATCCCTATCTATCTTGATGGCAGTTCCCTTTATCCTCTTTTCTCCATCATAAACCTCCACCTCCTTTCCAATTATCACGCATTTCTCATTCCACTTCTTGTAAAGTTCCTCTATTCTTCCAGAAAGGATATCTTCATAGTATCTATCAAATCCTTTTATTCCCCCTACAAGGATCTTTTCCCTTTCTACCTCCCTTCCCAATTCTTCAGCTATGGATGTTGCTGGATATAATAGATCCTCATCCTTAGGTGACCAGTTTACATTTATCCCTATGCCGATTATCACATATCTTAAGAGATCTCCCTTTAAGAAGAACTCTGTTAGAATTCCAGAAAGCTTTTTTCCTCCTAAGTAGATATCGTTTGGCCATTTTATCTGAGCACTTAGTCCAAAATCTTCTTCCATTTCCTCAATAAAGGAGATGGAAAAAGCCATATTCAAGGCAAATACAAGATCTTTCTTTATGAATGGCGTGAGTATGATTGAAAAAAGGAGATTTTTCCCTTTCTTTGAAATCCATCTTCTACCCATTCTTCCCTTTCCCTTTGTCTGCTCTTCTGCAATAATTAGCATCCCATCCTTTGCTGATCCATCCTCTATCATCCTCTTTGCCAATTCATTTGTAGAATCGATTGTCTCTAAGTAAATAACTTCAGATATGACAGTCCCCTCTAACTCCTTCCTTATCCTTTCTATGTCTAAGGGCTTGTATTCCATCTCCATTTTGTTTTAAATAGATCTCATCAAAAGAATACTATGTTTTTGGAAAAATGAAAATGGATATAAAGAAGAACATACTTGAGTGCATAGGAAATACCCCAATTGTGAAGATAAACAGGATAAGGCCAAGGAATAAGAATGTGCAGATATGGGCAAAGCTTGAATCATTCAATCCTGGCGGCTCTATTAAGGACAGGCCAGCACTCTTTATGATAGAGGAGGCAGAAAGAAGAGGAGAATTGACAAAGGATAAGATAATACTTGAGGCAACAAGCGGGAATACAGGAATAGGGCTTGCCCTTGTTGCTGCAGTAAAGGGATATCGCATCCTCCTTGTTATGTCAGAAGGGGTAAGTGAAGAGAGAAAGAAGATATTGAGGGCATTGGGTGCAGAGATAAAGCTTACTCCAGCACATCTGGGAACAGATGGTGCAATAGAGTATGCATACAGTCTTGCAAGGGAAGAGCCAGAAAAATACTGGTTAGTTGATCAGTTCAATAATGATGCAAACTGGAAGGCACACTATTATGGGACAGCTATGGAGATATGGGAGCAGACAGGAGGGAATGTAGATGTTGTTGTAATAACAATGGGGACTACAGGAACACTTATGGGCGTAGGAAGAAGACTAAAGGAGCTTAAGCCAGAGGTACTGATCGTTGGAGTAGAGCCTTATATAGGGCATAAGATACAGGGTTTAAAGAATATGAAGGAATCTTATGCGCCTGGCATATTTGATAGAAGGT
>JALVZP010000310.1 GCA_027037575.1 Desulfobacterales bacterium
CTATTTTTCCATTACTTGCAGTTCCAACAACCTCTATCTGGGGGTCTCTTCTTAGGATGCCATCCAAAATTTTCCTGTATACAGAGCTATCATCTACAATAAGCACCCTAATTTTACTCATGTTGCCTCCATTACCATCTCTATCTTTGTGAGAAGCATCTTTTGATCAAATGGCTTCATAAGATATTCATCAGCACCTGCCTTTAATGCTTCAATTACGCTCTCCTGATCACTCTTGCTTGTTATCATCATTATCTTTATATCTTTCCAATCAGGATTTCCCTTTACTGTCCTTAAAAATTCATAACCATCCATCTTTGGCATGTTCCAATCTAAAAGGATAAGATCAAAATTTCCATGTTCATAGATAATATCTAATGCCTTTTCTCCATTTTCTGCCTCAAATACCTCATAACCAGCGCTACTTAGCATATTCCTTATAATCTTTCTTACTGCCTTGGAATCATCCACTACTAATATCTTCATAGAAATATCCCTATTTTTGGATCGTTTCCGGGTCTAATATAATAAGAAGTCCTTCTGGAAGCTTACATATATTCCTGACATAACTAACATCTATTCCCTCTAAATGATCCGGAACAGGCTCTAAGTCCTTCTGATCGATATTTATCACATCTCCTATTTCTTCTACCAATATACTTACAGGCTCATCAGAATTTTTTATTATCACATGATAGTAATTCTTTCCATCTTCATACTTGAGATTCATCTTTTTTGCCAGATGAATAGCAGTAATAATCTGTCCCCTCAAATTTATAATTCCCTCTACATAGGAAGGGCTTAGAGGAACATCTGTGATCTCAGAAGACTTTTTTATCTCAAGCACATTCTCTACAGGAAGTGCAAACATATGGTTGCTAAAGTAAAATATAAGATACATCATAATATCCTCTCCTATGCTGCTTTTCTAAGCCTTTTTTGGAAAATATTCTCTATTGTCTTCCCAAGCTCCTCTAATTTTAATTTTGGAACAAACTCATCAAATCCTGCTTCAATCCCTTTCTTTACCTCATTTGCACTTACTGCTATTACTGGAATATGGCTAAATCTGCTGTCATTCTTTAGTTTAAGACTTAGTTCATATCCATCCATCTCTGGCATTGTCAGATCTGTAAGAACCAGATCAAAATCGTCTTTCTGGATCCTTTCCCAGGCCTCTTTTCCATCCTTTGCAATAACCACTTCATATCCACAGCTTATGAGATAAGAAGAAAGGAGATTTCTATAGAATGCAGAATCCTCAGCCAACAGGATCTTACATGTATTTGAATACTTTTTGAGCCAATCTGGATAAAACATTTCTATGACCTTATATACATCCACAAATAGTGTTGTCCTATCTCTTACAATAGCTGTTCCCAAAATACCATCAAATTTATAAAGCTCTTCATCCAATTCAAAATATGCATGGACACTATCCACTATATTAGAAGCAAGAAATGCAATGTCTCTTCCCCAGATATTAAACAGGATCACATTATATTCCTCTTTTTCTTCTAATGGAGCTACAGGCATGAATTGATCTATCCTTATAAGTGGCATACTATGACCTCTATATTGAACAACTTCCTTTCCTGCAACAAGCTCTATATTCTTTGTCCTTATCTTATCGAGCCTTGCTACAAGCGCTAATGGGATAGCAAAATATTCACCTTCTTTTGCAAGCTGGAAAATAAGGAAGAATTGTTCATCTCCCTTAGAAAGTGTAATCTTCTTATCCTCTTTCACAGAATCCTTTTCCTCCTTCTTAATATCCAATACAGAGCATATCCCTACTACATCTAAGATAAGTGCAATCCCACCGTCTCCCATAAGTGTAGCTC
>JALVZP010000311.1 GCA_027037575.1 Desulfobacterales bacterium
AGCTTGAGTATAACAAAAAGCATGGAATTACTCCTGAAACTATAAAGAAGGAGATTGACAACATACTTGAGTCTGTCTATGAGGCAGACTATGTGAAGGTGCCAGAGATAGGAGAAGAGGAAGAAAGATATGAGTCTATTGAGGATATGGAAAAGGAGATAGAAAGACTAAAGAAGGAGATGAAAGAGGCAGCAAAGAAGCTTGAATTTGAAAAGGCTGCTCTTTTAAGGGATAAGATTAAAGAGCTTGAAAAGAAGTATATGGAGATAATCACATATGAATATGAAGAGGGTGAGGTTTATATTAGCAACGAGAAATAAGGGAAAGTTAATTGAGTTTCAAAAGCTTCTTCCAGAAATAGATCTTATATGTATGGATGATATAGAGGAGCTTAAGGGATTAAGGATAGAAGAGGATGGGAAGACATTTTTGGAAAATGCAATAAAAAAAGCAAAGACAGTAGCTAATATAAGCAGATCTCCTTCAATAGCAGATGATTCAGGACTTGTTGTATATGCATTAGGTGGAAGACCTGGCATATATTCTTCTCGATTTGCAGGAGAGGATGCAACAGATCTAGAGAATAATCTAAAGCTACTAAAGGAGATGGAAGGAATTAAGGATAGAAGGGCATCATTTATATGTGTAATAGCTGTTTCTTCTCCTAAGGGGAAGATATTTACATATGAAGGAAGATGTGAAGGGATAATTACAGAAAAGATGATTGGAGATAAGGGATTTGGCTATGATCCACTTTTTTATTATCCACCACTAAGAAAGACATTTGCACAAATGGATACAGAAGAAAAAAATAAAGTAAGTCATAGGGCAATTGCAATAAGAAAGCTAAGGGATGATCTGCCAAATATAATAAAGGCATTAGAAGATGAGGCTTGTAGATAGATATGGAAGAAGGATTACTTACTTAAGGGTATCTGTAACAGACAGATGTAATCTTAGATGCATATATTGTGGAACAGATTTTCAAAGGCTAAGGCATGAGGATATACTAAGATATGAGGAGATTATTAGGATAATAGATCTTTTTGTAAGGCTTGGAATAAGGAAGGTAAGGATTACTGGTGGAGAGCCATTATTAAGAAAAAATATAGGGTTTTTCTTAAAGGAGCTTTCTAAGATAGATGGAATAGAGGAGCTTGCAATAACCACAAATGGTATCTTACTGGAAGACTTTATTGATCAGATAAAGGAGGCAGGAATAAGAAGGATAAATATAAGTTTGGACACTTTAAGGCCAGAAAGATATAGGGAGATTACAGGAAGGGATGAGTTTTATAAGGTATTAAATGGCATATATAAGGCAAAGGAAAAGGGATTTGATCCAATAAAGATAAATGTGGTTTTGCTTAAAGGGATAAATGAGGATGAGATAATGGATTTTGTAGATTTGAGTATAAAAGAGCCATTTTGCATAAGATTTATTGAATATATGCCTACTTTTGACTCCAATAGAGATTTCTTTATTTCAGGAAGGGATGTAAAAAGAATGATTCAGGAAAGATTTAAGCTTATAGAGGTAAAAGAGAAGGATTCCCTATATCCTGGACCTGCGATATATTATAGGGTAGAAGGTGCAAAAGGAAAGATAGGTTTTATAGATGCTATTAGCTCTCATTTTTGTAGCAGATGCAATAGAATAAGGCTTACAGCAGATGGGAATCTCGTGCCATGTCTTTTTTCCTCAAAGAAGATAGATATAAAGAATCCTATGAGATCTGGTGCTAAGGATGAGGATCTGATAGAGCTTATATTAAAGGCAGTTAAAGAAAAACCTTCTTCTCATATGGGAGATTTCATAAAAGATTCAATGTATATGATTGGAGGTTAAAATCGAAAGCCTTTACCATTGACAGATGTGGTTTAAAAATATTGCCAGTAAAAAGATTCTCAGGTGGTATGATCCAATCTTCTTAAACATAATGCCACAGGTAGTTGCAAGCCTTGCAAAGATCCTCTTAAATAGCTGCTCTATAGTAAGAGTGGAGGGAAGTGATTTTCCTGGAACCTGTATCTATGCAAGCTGGCATCAGAGGATGTCCTTTTTTGCAAGATACCTCTCTAAGAAAAGGCTTATTATAATGATAAGTCAGAGTAGAGATGGAGAATATGGAGCAAGGATTGCAAAGTTTTTGGGATTTGAGTATGTGAGGGGATCTTCTACGAGAGGAGGACTAAGTGCATTAAAAAGGATGGTCTCCTATCTGAGATCAGGAAGATCTGTTGGAATATTGGTTGATGGTCCCTTAGGTCCTCCAAGGATAGTAAAGAAGGGAGCCATAATGATTTCAAGTATGAGCCAAGTCCCCATTGTTCCCATTGTTTGGAGCTGCAGTAGATTCTGGGTCCTAAATTCATGGGATAGATACATGATACCTAAGCCATTTTCAAAGGTGGTTATAAAATATGGAGAGCCTATATTTGTCCCATATAAGGCCAAAGATGAGGAGATAGAGTTATATAGAAAGAGGCTTCAGGAATGCTTAAATAGGGATACGGATTGGTGTGATAGATTCTTTGGAGTAGATGTTCCGTGCAAAAGAGAAGGCTAATCCTTATAACACTACTTGTCTTTATCTTAGGATGTGGAAAGAAGCACATAAGGACATCCTACCGCATCTCTACAATAATCCTTATCTCTTCTAAGAAATACAAGAAGAAAAAGGTCATTATAAGGGGAAGGAGATACTATCCTACTGGCTTTGTTCAAAGGGGAATAGCATCCTGGTATGGAAGGAAGTTTCACGGAAAAAGAACAGCAAGTGGAGAGATATACAACATGTATGATAGAACTGCTGCCCATAGGACACTTCCCTTTGGAACATATGTCTTAGTAAGAAACCTGCTCAATGGCAGAAAGACAATAGTCAGGATAAATGATAGAGGGCCTTTTGTGAAAGGAAGGATAATTGATCTTTCTTACAGAGCTGCAAAAGACATAGGGATGATAAGGAGGGGAACAGCACCAGTTGAGCTTATTGTTCTTGGAAGGGAGATTGGAGTAGCAGGGAAAAAGAGGATCATAGAGGTTTCACCAATAAGGAGGGGAAGATTTGGTGTTCAGGTAGGTGCATTTAAGAATAGGAAGAATGCAATAAGACTTCTGAGTAGATTAAGTGTCATGTTTAGGCATGTGGAGATACATGTAGAAAGGAACATTTACAAGGTTATTGTATCTGGCGCAAGGACGATTAAGGAGGCAAATATCTTGGAAAGGAGGCTTAGAGGAATAGGATTCAAGAATACAATTATTGTCTCACTTTAAGTATTCCTTTAGCATCTTTACATTCTTTATTGCATAGGCATTAAAGTCGTTGTCAAAATAGATAAATGCATCCCTTCCCCACTTCTTTAATTTCTCTGCCCATTCTCTTATCTGCTCTTCTGTATACTCAGATGCATATAGCTTTGTTGGGCCGTGTAGCCTTACATAGACAAAATCTGCTGTTACTTCCTCATGATAGGGAAATCTTCCAGCACTATCAGAGATGCAAAATGCAATATTGTATTTCCTAAGTATCTCAAATACTCTGTCATCTATCCATGACTTGTGCCTTATCTCCAAGGCATATCTATATTCAGGCCTTAGGATGCTACAAAATTCCTCTAAGAGATCCTCCTCAAATGAAAGGCTTGGTGGAAGCTGAAAAAGTATTGGCCCACACTTTTCTTTTAGATGAGAAACGGCAGAATAGAAGTTCTCTAATGCGTCCTCCACATTCTTTAATCTTCTCACATGAGTTATTATCCTGCTTGCCTTAACAGAATATAGGAAGTTTTCAGGAACCCTTTTATACCAGTTCTTAAATGTCTTTTCAGATGGAAGCCTGTAGAATGTAACATTTAGCTCTACAGTATCAAAGTGTTCTGCATAAAATTCTAACCACTTATTTCTGGAAAGTCCTTTTGGATAGAATAGCTCCTTCCAGTGTGGATAGTTCCAGCCAGATGTCCCTATCCTTATTTCCATTTTGACTCTCCTTAATAATTGAATCGCAATGCCACATAAATATTGCTATTTTTCTCAAATTGCCCAAAGAAGGTATAATCATTTTTACCAACAAATATATTGCTTCCTATCATCACACTTATCTCATCTGTGAGCTTGTATTTTATCAAACTCCTTATATAGGCATCCTGATCTGATGGACTATAGTATGTAAAAAGACAAAGAAGAAGATCCTGTGACATGAGTAGCTTTGTAAGCCTCATTGTAAAGAGATATCTAAATTCATCCTTTGAAACATACCCTGATGGAAGTGTCTCCTTATATCTGCTGTAGTCTTCCATACATTCCAAATAATACTGGAATCTTGCTGTAAAATCCTTTGCAATCTCCCTTTCATATCCTATTAAGAATCTTATTTCACTATTCGGTATGAATGGATCATCTCCTCTTTCATCCTGCTTAGATACATATCTGGAAAACTCGGAGTTTACTATTCCACCAAGATATGTTCCCCTTATGCTTGCACCATAGCTTAAGAGTCTTGGGAAAAAGGGTCTCCTTTTATTTATGTCAAATCCTAAAGGATCTTTCCAAAACCCATAATATCCGTATATTGCTGCCTCCCATCCCCTTATATTTCTGTATATTCTTACAGCAATCTCATCGTCCTTAAACCAATTGTTTGGCTCTATTGCATTTAATACATTCCTTCTTCCTGTCCTCCTTCTGTATATGGGATTCCAGAAGGATATCCTTTCTCCCTTTACATATCTATCTGGATCAAACTTTGGAGTATAAGCAATATCTATATTTGCAAATGAAGGAAAAAGGCTTATAAAGATGGCATCTGACGGAGATTTGAGATACTGTTCCTCCCTTCCTATAAAAAAGGATTTCCAATCCTTTGGAAAAAGGTCATTCAGAAATATAAGATCCCCAGTTCCCCATGTAAGTATCTGCCTTCCTATCTTTATATCTATGAAATAGAAGGGAGAAAGGGAGATATTTGCCTCTCTAAGATCAATAGGGCTTCTTGTCCCTTCAAGATCCAATTTTCTATCATCACATACTCCATCATACAGGAAGTCTGCTTTGACCTGAAAGATGATATCCCTGAGCTGTCCTGTTATGTCTGTTTGAAATCTTATTTCTCCAAGTATCTGATCCTTTTCATTCCTATCTTCTCTTACCCTCTGCCCATACCTTGCATCTATGAATCCGTGAATTTCTAAGCCCAAGAATTCTGTAGAAAATGCAAAAGAAATAGCAGGGAAAAGGAGGAATATAAATAGAAAAAAGGCCTTTTTCATCTTACCTCTCTTGGAGGCCTCCTTAGAAATCTTTCAGAAAATATCCTTTCTTTAAGCCCAATGTTATACTTCACATTTTTAAATATATTTATTGTCTTACTCCCCCTTATGAGATCCTCTGCAACTGCCTCCACAACGGTTGGATATCCCTGTATAATCTCCACTTTCTTTGCTATGATCCTCCTGTATAGTCTTCCCTGCTTGTCATAATATTCTGCCTTCATTGGAAGGAATGTCTTCTTGTCAATCCAGACAAGATAATAGGAGAACTCTACTGAATCAGGATCCTTTGGAACATTCTTTATTACATACCACTTATCTGTCTCTTTTAGTAAGATATGCTTATCATCCTTTATGTCCCTTCCAGAGACATCCTCATAGTAAAAGTCAGATCCAACAAAGCTCGTCCTTTTGTCTCCTGGTGCAATCCTCTTTAACAGGTTTAGTGCAGGAAGCCACAGCCACCTATCATCCTCTTTCCCTACATGCTTCCACACAAGATATGCCATTTTCCTTACATCAGAAGGTGCTTTAAAATACACATAGAACTTCTGATCCTTTCCCTTAGTATTCATCCTGAGTATGGTAAACTCCCTTATTCTTTTCTTTCCAGATGCAGATATTATGATCATCTTTACATCTGCCCTTCCATCCTTTCCTGCATAGTATGCTGCCTCCTCTGCCTTTTCTACAATCTCATCTGCTGTCAAAGGATATGCAAAGGAGCTACTAAGGAATAGAAATACTATGGTGAGAAAACATAAGCCCTTTTTCATGCTTCTTCCTCCCTTCTAAATAAATATCTTTCCAAGTATGCACAGAGTGATGGAAGTATGAGAAGGGTTGAAATCCAAGATACTGCCATTATTGCTGCTATGAGAAATCCTACTGTCTTGTATGGAACAAGTGGGGCAATAAGAAGTGGAGTAAATCCTATGGATATGGTTATTGCATTCCTTGTAATTGCAACGGCAGGCTCTTTAAACATTTCAAAAACAGTATCCCTCCAATTTCCAACCCTCTTATAGATCTC
>JALVZP010000312.1 GCA_027037575.1 Desulfobacterales bacterium
AAAAGTGGTTTGAAAAGAAAAAAAGAAAGAGAAAAGAGGTAGACGGGAAAATAGAGAGGATAAAGGCAGGAGATGATCTGCCTCCTGGTGTCATAAAAATGGTAAAGGTATATCTTGCAGTAAAGAGGAAGCTTTCTGTTGGGGATAAGATGGCAGGAAGGCATGGGAATAAAGGTGTCCTTTCCAAGATTGTCCCAATTGAGGATATGCCTTATTTTGAAGATGGAACTCCTGTAGATATGGTTTTAAATCCTCTTGGTGTTCCTTCCCGTATGAATGTAGGTCAGATATTGGAGACACATCTTGGTTGGGCAGCAAAAGAGCTTGGAAAGCAGATAGGTGAGACACTGGATAAAATGAGAAATTTTGCTGAATTGAAAAAGAAACTTATAGATATCCTTGGTAAAGAAGATTTTAATAAGATGTTTAAGGGAATGACAGAAGAAGAAATAATAGAAGCTGTTCAGATGTGGAAAGATGGAATTCCAATGGCAACTCCTGTTTTTGATGGGGCAAAAGAGGATGAGATAAAGGAATTACTTAAGAAAGCTGGACTTCCTGTGATAGGAAAGACTACATTATATGATGGAAAAACAGGAGAACCATTTGATCAAAAGGTTACTGTTGGAATTATGTATGTTATGAAATTACACCACTTGGTGGATGACAAGATACATGCACGCTCAATTGGCCCATATTCTCTTATCACACAACAGCCTCTTGGTGGAAAGGCCCAATTTGGTGGACAAAGGCTTGGAGAAATGGAGGTATGGGCAATAGAGGCATATGGTGCCGCGTATTCTCTTCAGGAATTTCTTACTGTAAAATCTGATGATGTGGCAGGAAGAACTAAAATGTATGAGAAGATAGTAAAGGGAGATAATACCCTTGAACCTGGACTTCCTGAATCCTTCAAAGTTCTTATGAAAGAGCTTCAAGCCCTTACCTTAAATGTAGAATTATTAGAAGACATTAAAGTTCAATAGAAAAAAACTCTCAAGGAGAGGAAAAGTGGTGAAAGATCTTTATAATTTCTATGCAAAGCCAAAAGACCCTAACAGTTTTAAAGCTGTTAGGATTTCTCTGGCTTCTCCTGAAAAGATAAGGGAATGGTCCTATGGAGAAGTCAAAAAGCCCGAGACTATAAATTACAGGACATTTAAACCTGAGAGAGAGGGGCTTTTTTGTGCAAAAATATTCGGTCCTGTAAAGGATTTTGAGTGTATATGTGGAAAATATAAAAGAATGAAGCACAGGGGAATAGTTTGTGAGAAGTGCGGAGTGGAGGTTACTCATAGTAAAGTAAGAAGAGAAAGGATGGGCCACATTGAACTGGCATGTCCAGTGGCGCATATCTGGTTTGTAAAATGTCTTCCTTCTAAGATTGGGAATCTCCTGGATATAAATCAGAAGAAATTAGAGCAGGTGCTCTATTTTGAGATATATATAGTAACAGATCCCAAAAATACTCCATTAGAAAAAGGAATGCTCATTACAGAAGACCAACTTGCTCAATTAAGGGCTGAATATGGGGATAGTTTTGAGGTCGGGACAGGAGCTGAGGCAATCCAGAAGTTGCTTAAGGAACTGGATTTGGATCTTCTTTCTAAAAAATTAAGACAAGAAATGCTTGAGAGTACTTCTGAGGCAAAACGTAAGAAATTGGGAAAGAGGATAAAAATAGTAGATGCATTTAGAAATTCTCCTAATAAGCCAGAGTGGATGGTATTAGAGGTAATACCTGTTCTTCCCCCAGATTTGAGGCCTCTTGTTCCTTTGGATGGAGGAAGATTTGCCACATCTGATCTAAATGACCTGTATAGAAGAGTGATTAACAGA
>JALVZP010000313.1 GCA_027037575.1 Desulfobacterales bacterium
CTTTCCAACAATACTATTCAATTCTTTTATTATATGTGGAGGGAACATATTTATTAGAACAGGCCATTTAATTTGGGTAGTCCGGGAATATTTAGGCCCTTTGTAAGCTTTTGCATTTCTTCATTAACCATTCCTCTCGCCTTTGCCAATCCCTCATTTACTGCAGCAACAATTAGGTCTTGAAGCATTTCTGGATCATCAGGATCGATTACTTCTGGTTCAATATGAATGGATACAAGCTCTTGCTTTCCATTTACAATAACCCTTACCATACCCCCACCTGCAGATGCCTCAACAGTCTTTTCTTCAAGCTCTTCTTGTATTTTTTCTATCTGAGCCTGTAGTTTTTGTGCCTGTTTCAAGATGCTTCCCATATTAGGAAATCCCTTCATCATTCTCCTCCTTCTTCATATTCTTCTATTTCTTCTATTATTTTGCCCTGAAATATATCCAACAGTTCCTGGACAGGACCTGAAATTGATTTTTTCTTCTTTTTTCTTTGTTTATCTATTTCAAATCTTGGCAGAAGATCTTTTTTAAAATATTCCTTAATATATTTTCTGAGCAGCTCATATCTTTCTTTATCTTTAAAATATGAGATTGAAAATTCTTGATTATTGGGTCTTATATCCATCCTATTATCATATATACCCATTAGTTTCCAGCCTTTTATCACGTTATACATTGGTTTGTTATGCATAGAGACAAACTCTAAAAAATCCTGCCAGCTTTTCTCTTCCTCCTCTTTTTTTTCTTCTCCTGCTGATTCTTCAATCCTTTTCTCCTCTAATTCTCCCTTTTCTTCCTCAGAAGGCCTCTCTGGTATCATTAGCAATCTTTTTTCTATTTGCTCTAATTTTCCAATTATTTCATTAAGCCCAAGAAAATCTCTTAATCTACTTAATCTTATAATAAGAGATTCTATGAATAGCCTTGGATTATATGAGGACATAAATTCCTGCTCTTTTTTTAGGAGAAAATCGAGCATAAACTGGATCTTTTCTTCTCCTAATAGATCTGCCTGTCTTTTAAACCTTTCTTTCTCATCCTCTAAAAGCTCCAGAAGATCAGGATCTATTCTGCATAAAATAAGATTTCTCAAGTGCTCTAATAGCATATGAAAAAAGATTTTTATATCATACCCATAGGTATATAATTCATCAATTATCCTCAATGCCTCTTTGAGATTATTTTTTATTATTGCCTGAGTAATATCAAACACAATAGAACTATCCAGTATTCCAAGTGCATTTATTACATCTTTTTCGTCTATCCTCTTTCCTGCAAAAGAGATTACCTGATCTAATAGGCTTTCTGCATCTCTCATACTTCCTTCTGCCTGTCTTGCTATAATAAGAAGGGCAGAATCGGTTATCTCTATTCCCTCTGCCCTTGTAATCTTTTTTAGATGTTCTACCATCAAAGGTATAGATATTCTTTTAAAATCAAATCTCTGGCATCTGGAAAGTATAGTAAGTGGAACCTTGTGAGGCTCTGTAGTGGCAAATATAAACTTTGCATGTTCTGGTGGTTCTTCAAGGGTCTTTAGCAGTGCATTAAATGCCTCTTTTGTAAGCATATGAACTTCATCTATTATGTAGATCCTATATTTGCTATAAGAAGGAAGATATTTTATGTTTTCTCTTAGCTCTCTTATCTCCTCTATCCTTCTATTGGATGCACCATCAATTTCCTGAACATCTACAGATGTTCCTTCTGTGATTTGAATACAGGAATGACATTTATTACAGGGAACACCTGGTTCTCCCTTTTCACAATTTATTGCCTTTGCAAATATACGAGCCACACTGGTCTTTCCTACTCCACGCGGACCACAAAATATATATGCTTGAGCAAGCCTATTTTCTTTAATAGCATTTACAAGAGTGCGGGTTACATGCTCCTGTCCAACTACATCTTCAAATACCTGGGGCCTCCATTTTCTGGCTAAGACCTGATAGGGCATGACTTATTTTTTGCTTTTTATCTTACAAAGAAGGGAGAAAAAAAGGAAGGAAAAAATACAAAAAAGTGGCGGAGAGAGAGGGATTCGAACCCTCGGTGCCGCTTTTGGCGGCACGCGCGATTTCCAGTCGCGCTCCTTCGGCCAGCTCGGACATCTCTCCGCTTTTATTTCACCATCGTAACGGAGAGGGTGGGATTCGAACCCACGTGCCCTGCTCATCACAGGGCAAGTCGATTTCGAGTCGACCCCGTTACGACCACTTCGGTACCTCTCCTTTTTTCCTCTTTGTTTCAAAGAACTCCTTTAATATGGAAGAGCACCTGTCTTTAAGTATACCAGAAATTATCTCTATTCTATGATTTAGCTTTTCTCCCTTTGCTATATTATATATAGAACCTGCTGCCCCTGTTTTTGGATCATCGGCCCCAAATACCAATCTCTTTATCCTTGCATTTATCACCGCCCCTGCACACATGGGGCAAGGCTCAATTGTTACTACCAGTGTCATACCATTTAATCTATAATTCTCCTTTTTCTTTCCACCTTCCCTTAACACCAAAATTTCCGCATGAGCTGTCGGATCATTTAGAGCAATAACCTTATTATGCGCCCTTGCAATAATTTCCCCATTTTCTTCTGCTAAAACAGCTCCGACTGGAACTTCTCCTTCCTCCCATGCCTTATATGCTTCCCTTATTGCCTCTTCCATTAAATATTTATAATCAATTTTCATAGTATGTCAACATCATACCCTTGTATACTTTGGTCCGCCTCCTCCTTCTGGTGGTGTCCAAGTAATGTTTTCATAGGGATCTTTTATATCACATGTCTTACAATGGAGGCAGTTTGAGAAATTAAGCTTTAGCCTCTTTTCTCCTGTATTCTCATCCTCCTCCATCTCATATACACCAGCAGGACAGAATCTTACACATGGATTCCCATATTCTGCTGAACATTTATTATGACAAATATCATAGTCCCCTATTTTAAGATGGGGAGGTTGCTGCTCTTCATGAACTGTCCCAGAATAATAGACATCTGTCATCTTATCAAATGTGAGTTTTCCATCAAATTTTACTTCCTTTATCGGCTTATCCTGAACCTCTGAGATCTTCTTTAAGGAAACATGATCAGGTTCTGTCTCTAACCTGGACTTGATTATTCTTCCTCCGAAGATATACTGGATTCCAGCCTTTATAAGACCCCACCAAAGGCCTTTCTGAAATGCCTGATGGAAATTTCTTGACCTATATAGATCCTTTCCCACATCACTTTCATATAATGACTTTTCATACCTCTCTAAGGATGAGGCAGAGAAATCATCTGCAAGCAATGCATTGAATATTGCCTCTGCTGCAAGCATTCCTGATCTCATAGCAACATGCACACCTTTTATCTTTTGGCTTATAAAGAGATTTGCAGAATCTCCAATTATCATTCCCCCATCCACCACAAGTTTTGGTATAGAAAAGTATCCACCAACTGGGGCAGTCTTTGCTCCATATTGGATCAGTTTTCCGCCTTCAAGTAATTTGGAAATAAAAGGATGTGTCTTAAATCTTTGAAATTCCATGTGTGGATCAAGCCTTGGATCTTCATAATCTAAGCCTGTCATAAGACCAATAGACACCTGATTGTCCTTCATTCCATATATAAAACCACCACCATAAGGCTTGCTTCCATATGGAAATCCCATTGTATGGATTACCTCTCCAGGAGCAATCCTTTCCTCTGGAAGTTCCCATACCTCCTTTACTCCAACAACATAGTTAGGTGGATTCTTCCCCTTATCTAAGCCAAATCTTTTAATAAGCTTTTTAGTAAGACTTCCCCTGGATCCTTCTCCAAATACTGTCACCTTTGCCGTAAGATCAAGGCCAGGTTCATAATTGGGTTTTTTACTTCCATCAGGAGCTATTCCTTTGTCTCCCAATCTTACTCCCTGAACCCTATCTCCATCATAGAGGATCTCCACAGCAGAAAATCCAGGGAATATATCAACTCCCATCTCTTCTACTTGTCCTCCAAGCCATTCTGTAAAGGTTGCCAAAGAGATAACATAGTTTCCGTGATTATCCAGAGGGGGTGGAACAAAAGGTGAGTTTATTGCTGATTTCTCAGTTAGAAAAGAGACCTTTTCCTTAGTAACTTCTCCTTCCAGTGGAGCACCCTTCTCTATAAAATCAGGGATTAGTTCTTTGAGAGGAGTGGGATCCATAATTGCTCCTGAAATGGAATGAGCCCCAATATATGCACCCTTTTCTATCACAGCTATGCTCACTTCTTCTAAGGGCTTCCCAGTTCCTTCCTTTTCTACTTTCTCATTATGTTCTTTTATAAGTTTTGCAAGGTAGTAGGCGCCACTTAGACTTGCTACCCCTCCACCTATAAAAAGGACATCAAACTCCATTACTTCTCTTGTCTCTTCCATGGAGTCCCCCTTTTTGTTTATTATTTATATTCAATTGTCCTTTACCTAAGGTCCGGCGGGAAAAATAAAAAAGAGGGGGAAATTTCCCCCTCTTTTTTTAAAAATTTAAAACTTCAACCAAGCCTTTCCCTGCATTACTGTTCTTTCATCCTGCTGAGCAGATATTTCACATATTACTTTTTTCTCATTATCATCCTTCTCTACTACCTTGCCTGTATAGGTAACCTCTCCACCCTCCTTTATGTGAACATAGACAGGAGCAGTTAGTCTTATATCAATTCCTCCACCAAAGAAGAATGGTTTTGGATCATCACCAAGCCATTTTAAAATGAATTCGCATGTTGCCATTTCCGTGCATACACCAGGAAGAACTGTAGATTCTTCTCTTGCCTCCCATACACTTACCTGCTTTGCCTGCTCTGGATCGGTATGCCAATTAGGAACTGATCCAACCATCTCCATCATTGTATTTACCCATTCTTGCTTCCATGTCCTCTTATAAGGTGTTAACTCATCCCCTACCTTTATATCTTCATACTTTAATCCCATTTTTACACCTCCTTTATTTTCAATTTTAGTAAAGTGGACGTGGTCCCATGCCTGGAGTAATTCCAAATCTATCTTGTGCCTCATCATCCTTGAGCCACATAGAACTATGAATCTTCCTTGCTACCAGATTACCATCTTTGTCCAAAAGGTCTATTTCCCAGGCAACAAATCTTCTACCTTTCTTGGATATAATCTTATCATGAACTCTCATCTTTATTGTAAGAATATCACCTGGATAGATTGGCCTAAAGAATTCTACCTTTGATGCATTGTGCATTGTTGGAAATACTGGGTTGTTATGTGCTCCACGAAGAAGATTACACTCAAAATGGAACAGATTAATGTAACCTGGATGTGCTGCAATGGTATCAAGACCCATCTTTTTTGCTTCATTCTCATCCATAAATAGTGGATCTGGACATCCTACTACCTGAGCAAATGCTTTCATTTCATTTGGAGTTACTGCCCAGTAGTAATGGGGAATCTCCCATCCCTTGTAAAGATCATCAAACCTTATGGTTGGAACTACTGCTTGTGGCATCTTTATACCCCCTTTTGATTTTTTTTGTTTTTTCTGTATATAATTCTTAAATCTTGAATGTCAAGAATGAATCTTTAATATTTAATTTTTTTGATGGAGATAGAAATTGGATCCTTGTCTGATCATCCTTTTATCTTTTCTATTTTACTTTCTTGGATCAAGCCTCTATGCCAGGCATATAGAGAAGCTTTTTGAAATCAATCCATCAGAAAAAACCCCAGCCTATACCAAGTATGATGGAATTGACTTTGTTCCTGCAAGGCATTGGCTGATACTTTTTGGACATCATTTTTCAAGTATTGCGGGAGCAGCACCTATAATAGGCCCTGTTATTGCCATAAGTATCTGGGGATGGGGGCCTTCCATAATATGGATTGTCCTTGGAGCTGTATTTATTGGAGGATTTCATGACTTTTCTGCCCTATGTATGTCAGTAAAAAGGGATGGGAAATCTATTGGGGATATTGCAGAAGATGTTATATCTATTAAAGCAAGGGTAATTTTCTCTATCTTTATCCTCCTATCTCTTATCCTCCTGGTGTCTGTATTTGCTTATCTCTGTGCAAAAACATTTGTTACAGATCCTCATATTATAATCCCTTCCTTAGGGCTTATTCCTGTTGCTATTTTATGTGGATTGCTTATTTATAAGTTTAAAAAAGGGCAGGGGATTGTAACAGTTATTGGACTTTTACTTTTATTCTTACTGATCTTATTAGGAGAGATATCATCTCTTCCAAAAATTAATATAAGGATATGGATCTTATTGCTATTGACATATGCCTTTTTTGCATCTACTGCCCCTGTTCATATG
>JALVZP010000314.1 GCA_027037575.1 Desulfobacterales bacterium
ATATATTTTCCCTTGTCCTGATCTGTTTTGGAAGCTCGAATATGATCTTATTCCTTTCTTTCCTAAATCTTATATTTGTGTTTTTTCCTAACAGTTTCTTCATTAGACCTGACTTATTGTAATACATCTCTGAAAGGGAAATTGTTATAAGTGTCCTGTATCCACATGGATCAAGCATTGGATTAGAAAATCCCCATTTTGTTCTATAAAGTATCTGAAACCAATTATCCTTGTTTATCTTTTCGGAAAGATCTGATCTGGATGTATAGCAGATCACAATCTCATTTCTTGCAAAGATCTTCACATAATCAGCATACTCTGGAAACATCATTTTAGGAATAAGGGAATAATCTGCCACAGCTATTACATCGCATCTCTTATGAAGATCAATGACCTTCCTTATTGCCTTTACACTTCCACTTACCTCCCTCCTTATATCTATGTAGGGATACTTTTTTTCAAATTCCTGCTCCATCTTTGAGAATGGAACAGAAAGGCTTCCTGCATGAAATACCCTTAATATAACCCTCTTTGCATAAATGCTTTGTGGAAAAAAGAAAGTAATAGCTATAAATAAGAAGGTTCTAATAAATGGCATTATAAAACCTTATTTATTGTTCTTAGTTAGGATATTTATATTAGAAGAAAAAATCAACTAAAAATTCTAATAAATCTTTTATTCCTACACCAAAACCTCTTTTTCTTGACAATAGTTACATTCGCTGTTATCAAACAAAAAAATTCATTAAGAGGTAAGAATATGCCTGAAGATGTCTTACAAAAATCTTATGAACCAAAGGATGTAGAAAAAAAATGGTATAAGTTCTGGGAAGAAAACGGATTTTTTAAGCCAGAGATACCTTCAGATAAAGAGCCATTCTGCATAGTCATTCCTCCTCCAAACATAACAGGTTCACTTCATATGGGACATGCACTGAATAATACGATCCAGGATATTATGTGCAGATACAAGAGAATGAAAGGATTTAATGTGCTTTGGCAGCCTGGAACAGATCATGCAGGAATCGCTACACAGAATGTCGTAGAAAGGGAGCTTGCAAAGAAGGGAATAAGCAGGCATGAGATAGGAAGGGAGAAATTTATAGAGCTTGTATGGGAATGGAAGGAAAAGTATGGGAACATCATAGTGAATCAGCTAAAAAGGCTTGGATGCTCATGTGATTGGAGCAGACTAAGATTTACAATGGATGAAGGCCTAAGCAAGGCAGTAAGAGAAGTATTTGTAAGACTATACAAGGAAGGGCTTATCTATAAAGGTGATTACATTATAAACTGGTGTCCAAGATGCCATACTGCACTTGCAGACATAGAAGTAGAGCATGAAGAAAAGGATAGCTTCCTATACTATATAAGGTATCCATTCAGGGATGAGAAAGGCTACATTGTAGTTGCAACTACGAGACCAGAGACCCTTCTTGGAGATACTGCAGTAGCTGTTAATCCAGAAGATGAAAGATATAAAGACCTTATTGGAAAGACTGTTCTTTTGCCTATCCTGAAGAGGCCTATCCCAATAATTTCAGATAGCTACGTAGATATGGAATTTGGAACAGGCGCACTAAAGATAACACCTGCACATGATCTGAATGACTTTGAGATAGGAAATAGACATGGGCTTGAAAGGATAAAGGTAATAGATGAGGATGGAAGGATGAATGAGCTTGCAGGCCCATATAAGGGAATGGATAGATTTGAGTGCAGAGAAAGGATTGTAGAGGATCTGGAAAAGGAAGGACTATTAGAGAAGATAGAGCCATACAGGACAGCAATAGGACATTGCTATAGATGTAAGACCGTTATAGAGCCACTTCTTTCAAAGCAGTGGTTTGTAAGGACAAAGCCACTTGCAGAGCCTGCAATAAAGGCAGTAAAGGAGCATAGGACAAGGATATTTCCAGAAAATTGGGAGGCAGTATATTTTGAATGGATGAACAATATAAGGGATTGGTGCATATCAAGGCAGATCTGGTGGGGACATAGAATTCCTGCATGGTATTGCAAAAAATGTGGTCATATAAATGTATCTAAGGATGATGTAAAGGAATGTGAAAATTGTGGAAGCGGTGATCTTTTTCAGGATGAGGATGTGCTTGATACATGGTTTAGCTCTGCACTCTGGCCATTTTCTACCTTAGGATGGCCTGATCAAACAGAGGAGCTAAGGATATTCTATCCTACAAGCCTTCTTGTAACAGGATTTGATATTCTCTTTTTCTGGGTTGCAAGGATGATGATGATGGGAATCCACTTTATGGGAGATATCCCATTTAGGCATGTCTATATACATGCACTTGTAAGGGATGCAGAAGGAAGAAAAATGAGCAAATCTAAGGGGAATGTAATAGACCCCTTAGAGGTTATGGAAAAATATGGAACAGATGCATTTAGATTTACACTTGCTGCACTTGCTGCTCAGGGAAGGGATATAAAGCTATCTGAGGAAAAGATTATTGGATATAGGCACTTTGTAAATAAGCTATGGAATGCATCCAGATTTGTCCTGATGAACATAGATAAGGAGATGGACATAGATCCAGAAAAGGTCTTGGAAAAGGATGTGCTTGGGTTAGAAGATAGGTGGATTATTACCAAGCTTTCTCATGTTATAAGGGAAGTTACTGATGCAATTGAGGAATATAGATTTAATGAGGCAGCAGGGGCATGTTATCAGTTTGTATGGCATGAGTTCTGTGACTGGTATGTAGAGATGTCCAAGTGGTATCTCTATGGAGACGATTATGAAAAGAAAAGGAGGATAATTAATACACTCCTTAATGTGCTTTCTGCAATACTCAGATTGCTTCATCCATTTATGCCATTTGTTACAGAAGAGATATGGCAGAAGCTTCCCAAGGAAAGAAAAAGCATAATGATCTCCAAGTTTCCTGAGCCTGAAGACTATTTTGAGGATATGGATGCAGTAAGAAAGATAGAGCTTATAAAGGATATAATTTCAGGAATAAGGAATGTAAGGGGAGAGCTTAGGATACCTCCTTCAAAGAAGATAAATGTTGTTATTGATTCACCAGAGGAAAAGATTGGACTGCTTAATGAATATATCCATCATATAAAGGCTCTTGCAAAGGTGGATGAGGTAAGCATAGAGAAGGGAGTAGAAAAGCCAGAATCTTCTGCAACATCTGTTGTTGGAGATATATCTATCTATGTGCTTTTAAAAGGGCTACTCAATGTAGAGGAAGAAAAGAAGAGGATAATGAAGGAGATAAAGAAGGTGCAGAAAGATATAGAGATGTTTAAGAAAAAGCTTGAAAACAAAAACTTCTTAGAAAAGGCACCTTCACATGTGGTAGAAGAAGTAAGGGAAAAGCTAAATATGGCAAATGAGAAGTTTAATAAGCTTAATCAAAGCCTAAGTCTTCTTGAGTCTATAAGATGATAGAAGAAAATCCTCTTGTAAGAGAGATTATTCAGCTTGCATTAAAGGAGGATATAGGAAGTGGAGATATTACTACAGAGGCAGTAATAGAAGAGGATAAAGAGGTTAATGCAAAACTTGTTGCAAAAGAAGATTTTATCCTTGCAGGTCTTCCCATATTCAAAAAGGTATTTAAATTCCTGAGCCCTCAAATCCATTTTGAAGACTTCCACAAAGATGGTGATTTAGTTAAGAAAGGAAAGATAATATCCAGAATAAAAGGATCTGCATCTTGCATACTTAAAGGAGAAAGGGTTGCTCTTAATTTTTTGCAAAGAATGAGTGGAATTGCAACAATTACAAGAAAATTTGTAGAAAGAATATCTCATACAGATGCAAAGATATTAGATACAAGAAAGACTGCTCCTGGAAATCGCATCTTAGATAAGTATGCAGTAAAGGTTGGTGGAGGGAAAAATCACAGGCTTGGACTATATGATGGAATACTAATAAAGGATAATCATATAGCACTTTTAGGATCAGTAAGAAAGGCTATTAGGCTTGTAAAGAAAAATGCTCCTCATACATTAAAGATAGAGGTAGAGGTAGAAAATTTGGATCAGCTAAAAGAGGCAATAGATGAGGGAGCAGATATAGTTCTTCTTGATAACATGGATATAGATCAGATAAGGGAGGCAGTAAGGATTGGAAAAGGAAAGGTTCTTATTGAGGTATCTGGTGGAGTAAACTTAGGGAATGTAAAAGAGATTGCAGAGACTGGAGTTGATTTTATCTCTGTTGGAGCAATTACACATTCTGTAAAAGGAGTGGATATAAGCCTTGAATTCTGAAAATGCAATTGAGGTAGAACATCTATATTTTTCTTATGGAAATACTGTTGTCTTAGAAGATGTAAGCTTTGAGATAAAAAAGGGAGATTTTTGTGTAATAATTGGGCCAAATGGAGGAGGAAAGACAACGCTTTTAAAGCTTATTCTTGGAATACTTAAGCCAGATAAGGGGAAGATAAGGGTTTTTGGAAAGCCACCTCATTTAGTCAAGCATAAGATTGGTTATCTTCCACAATATACAGACTTTAATCTTTCCTTTCCTATATCTGTTATGGATGTTGTGCTTATGGGAAGGCTTAATAAGAAGGGATTGGGAAAGAAGTTTGATGATGAAGATATAAGGAAAGTGGAAGAGATACTTAAAAGGCTTGGTATATGGGAGTATAGATATGCTCATGTAGGAAGGCTTTCAGGTGGGCAAAGGCAAAGGGTATTTATTGCACGCGCACTTGCAACAGATCCAGAAATACTGTTTTTGGATGAACCAACAGCAGGTGTTGATCCAGAATATGAGACAGGGATCTATGAGATATTAAAGGAGCTAAATAAGAGGATCACAATTGTTGTAGTAACACATGATATAGGATTTATCTCAAGGTATGCAAAATCAATTGCATGTGTTAATAGAAGGCTTGTTTTTCATGAAGAAGGTCAGATCACAAAAGAGATGCTTGAGATGGCATATGAATGTCCAATTGATCTTATTGCTCATGGAATCCCCCACAGAGTCCTTCCAGAGCATAAGGAATAGTCATGTGGGCTGCACTTCAGTTTGAATTTATGAGAAATGCCATTTTGGCAGGAATCATTATAGGAATACTTTGTGGCATTGTTGGAACACTTGTTGTTGTAAATAGGCTTGTATTTATGACAGGAGGAGTTGCCCATTCTGCATATGGTGGGGTTGGTCTTGGAATATACTTAGGATTTTCTCCATTTGTTGGTGCAACAATCTTTTCCATCCTAAATAGCATCATTATGGGAATCTTTACAATAAAGGATAGAAGAAGGGCAGATACAGTTATAGGAGTTCTTTGGGCTATTGGAATGGCATTAGGAATAATATTTGTTGATCTTTCTCATGGATATGCTTCAGATCTTATGAGCTATCTTTTTGGTAGCATCATCGGTGTATCAAAGAAGGAGATATATCTTTCTGCTATATTTACTCTTTTTACGATCTTTTGGATCTCCTTTTTTTATAAGGAGATACTTGCCATATCCTATGATGAGGAATTTGCCTATATTATGGGAGTTCCAGTAACATTCCTTTACTTTAGCATCCTTATCCTTACTGCCATATCTGTTATCATTGCAATGAGAATGGTAGGGCTTATCTTGGTAATTGCCCTTATGTCTATTCCTCCATATATCGCAGAGGTCTTTACATATTCACTTTCCCAGATGATGGTTCTTTCTTCCCTTCTTTCAATATTTTTCACTATATCAGGTCTTTGGCTATCTTATAAGTTCAATGTATCTTCTGGTGCATGCATAATACTTGTTTCTGGCTTAGGATTTCTTATTTCCTATCTTCTTAGGGTTTTTGTAAGAAAGTAATTATCTTGGTCTTCCTATTGTCTGAATATATATTGCACTTTCCCTTTTTCCATCAACTCCAATGATTCTGTTTATCATCTCATCAAAAAATGCACCTACTACACATGATCCAAGTCCTAAGGAAACAGATTCCAGAAAGACATTTTCTGCTATATGTCCTGCTTCAATATAGATGTATCTATAGCCTCTGTCTCCATATTTTTGGGTTGTTCTTTCAAAAACAGCAACATAGATAAAGATTAAAGGTGCTTTTAAGAACATATTCTGGTAAAGTCCTGCCTTAAAGAGATCTTGTCTAAAATCTCCTTTTCTGATGAACTCAAGGTAATGATCTAAGGGATCATAGTGATATATTCCTCTTTCAAGACCTTCTATATTATGGGCATATATGTAAATTTCAAATGGATAAAGTGCACCAGCAGAAGGAGCTGCTCTTAAGGGAATACCAAGATATCTTCCTGTAATTCCCTGTGCAGAAAAT
>JALVZP010000315.1 GCA_027037575.1 Desulfobacterales bacterium
GCCTGTGGCAGAATAAACAATGGAATAGAATGGATTGTATATAGGAGTCATATGAGGAGAATTAGTGTCTATGATGATTATGTCTGCCTTTTTTCCTACCTCTATTGAGCCAATCATATCCTCCATTCCAACTGCCTTTGCTCCATAGCTTGTAGCCATCCTTACTGCTGTGATTGCATCCATAACAGAAGGATCCATTTTACTTATCTTATGAAGCTTTGATGCAGTGTCCATCTCCTGAAAAAGATCTAAATTATTATTAGATGCACTTCCATCTGTTCCCAATGCAACACATATCCCCATACTTAGCATATCAGGAACAGGACTAATTCCAGATGCAAGCTTCATATTGCATTCAGGATTATGAACCACCTTTACATCATATCTCTTCAAAAGCTCCATATCATCCTTGTCTAAATAGACACAATGTGCAGCAATAAGCTTTGGACTAAGAAGTCCAATTCTTTCCAGATATCCTATAGGAGTAAGCCCACACCTTCTTCTTATCTCCTCTACCTCCTCCTTTGTCTCTGACACATGAATCATAATGGGAACATCATATTTTTCTGCAATCTCCCTTGATCTTTTTAGGGTATCTTCTGAGCATGTATAGGGTGTATGAGGTCCTACTGCTACATTTACCAGTGGATCATCCTTCCATTTTTCTATAAGCTCCTCTGTCCATCTATATCCATTTTCTATATCTCCATAGCTTGGAGAAGGAAAGTCAAAGAGTCCTTCACTCATAAGGCATCTCATTCCTGCTTCTTTTGCTACCTTTGCTACTTCATCCTCAAACAGATACATATCACAGAATGTAGTAGTTCCTGACATGATCATTTCAGCACATGAAAGCATAGATCCAACATGGACAAGATCTGGACTAAGCCTTTTTTCTATGGGAAAGATATATTCCTCAAGCCACTTCTTTAATGGAATATCCTCTGCAATTCCTCTAAAAAGACTCATAGGAACATGGGTATGTGCATTTATAAGACCAGGAAGAACAATTCCTCCTTTTGCATCAATTATTTCATCAGAATCAAATTCCTCAGGCTCTTTTCCCACATAGCTTATCCTATCTTCTGATATGCCAATAAAGCCATTTTCAATCACCCTATTTTCCTTATCCATTGTAAGAATAAGGCCATTTTTTATGACAATGCTAAATTTCATGGAAGCTCTCCTATTACACTTTCCCAAAGGATTGCAAGCTTTTCTCCACTTTTTCTTGCAACAGATATTATTTCATCCAAAGAGCTTTTTTCCATCCTATCTGGAAGATTCATATTTGTAATAACAGCAATAGCAGAAACCTTTATTCCTGAATGAACTGCAGCAATTGTTTCCATAACAGTTGACATCCCAACAGCATCTGCTCCTATTAGTCTCAAAAATCTTGTTTCTGCTCTTGTTTCAAGACTTGGCCCAAGAACTCCTACATATACCCCTTTTTTTAATGGAATCCTCAGATCTAATGCTTTTTTTTCAACAATTCTTTGAATCTCCATATCATAAGGCTCTGTCATATCTGGAAATCTTGGGCCAAGCTCATCTATATTTGGTCCAACAAGAGGATTTCTTCCCATAAGATTTATATGATCTGTTATAAGCATAAGGTCTCCTGTCTCAAAAAGTGGATTAAGTCCTCCTGCTGCACTTGAAATAAGAAGATACTTAATTCCAAGAAGTGCCATAACCCTTATTGGGAATACTACCTGCTCAGGAGAATATCCTTCATATAGATGAAATCTTCCTTCCATTGCAATAACAGATCTTCCTCTAATCCTTCCTATCCTAAGTGTTCCTCTATGCCCCTTTACTGTAGATAC
>JALVZP010000316.1 GCA_027037575.1 Desulfobacterales bacterium
AGATAAGATGATCTACCTTTTTGTATAGCTCATTTATTGGACCTATCTTTGTGTCATATTTTGCACCTGCAATAACAGCAACAAATGGATGATCTGGTGAAAGGACTCTATCCAAGTTAGATAGCTCCTTTTGCATAAGGATTCCTGCATAGGATGGAAGTAAGAATGCCACATCATATGTGGATACATGGGGTTGCCATGAACCAAATGCATCATTTATGTATACATCTGCCAAGGAGGCAAGCTCCTTTGCAAACTCTTCCCTTTCCTTTCCTTTGCCTTCTTCTCCATAAAACCATCTTGTATTTGGAAGATATATCATGTCTATCTTTTCATCTTTGAGATCCTTTATTGCATCCTTTATTGAATCATCTATGTGCAGAATTCCCCTTTCTGGATCAATCGGAAATTCCGGGACATGTATCCTTAAAGGAAGTTTCTTTTCTAAGTATCTTATAATTGGAATAACAGACTGATCCTCACTACAGGTAATCCTTCCTGTCTTCTTATCCCTTGGTCTTCCTATATGTGTCATAAGGATAGGCCTTCCACCCTTTTTTGCTATCTCATAGAGTGTTCCAAATGTGGAGTCTATCCTGTATGGATCCTTTATCTTTCCCTTTTTTACCACATTGTGGTCTACACGGACAAGGACGATCTTTTCCTTTAGGTCTGCATTCTGAATAATCCTTATTTCTGGCATCTTTCCACCTCCTATGCAGCCCTTGCAAGCTTCCTTGTAAGTTTCTTTAACCTATTTATCCTCCTCCTGAGTATCTTAACACGACTTTTGTCTCCACTTTCAAGTGCTTCTTCTTTTTCTTTTTTTAGCTCCCTTATCTTTTTCTTTATTTCCCTTATCTTCTCTTTCCCTCTTTTTGGTGCCTTCTCTTCTTTTATCTCTAAAAAGTCCTTTATAATTTCTATGAGCTGTTCTTTTTCCATTGCATGTGCACCCTGAACCCCAGGGATCTTCATCCCAATCTCCCTGAGTTCAGTTGCAGTCATCTTATCAAGCCCTTTTTCTTTTACCTTCTCCATTATCTCATTCTTTAGCTTTTCATACTCTTCCTGTAGCTTTTTCTCCTCTTCTGTGAGTTCTTCGGTAATCTTTTCTTCCATCTTACTCCTCCCCTTCTATTTTTTTGATCTTTTTTATAAAAGGAATCAATAAATCAATTGGTATTGGGAATAAAGTGGTAGAACTTCCTTCAGATGCAATCTCCCTTAATGTCTGTAGATATCTTAGCTGGAGTGCCTCTGGATATTTCTGAATAATACCTGCTGCCTCTGCAAGCTTTGCAGCAGCCTGATATTCTCCTTCTGCATTTATCACCTTTGCTCTTCTTTCTCTTTCTGCCTCTGCCTGTCTCGCCATTGATCGCTGCATCTCTTCAGGAAGATCAATATGCTTTAGCTCTACGGTAGTAACCTTTATTCCCCATGGATCTGTATGTTTATCCAGGATGCTCTGCAGTCTTGCATTTATTTTTTCCCTTTCAGAAAGTATTTCATCCAGCTCCACCTCTCCACAGATACTTCTAAGTGTAGTCTGAGCAAGCTGTGAAGTGGCAAAGAGATAATCCTCTACCTCTACCACGGCCTTTACTGGATCAACAACCCTAAAATATACAACTGCATTTACCTTTATGGAGACATTATCTTTTGTTATTACATCCTGTGATGGAACATCCATTGTTACAAGCCTGAGACTTACCTTTACCATCTTATCAATTATTGGGATCAGTATGATAACACCTGGTCCTTTTGTCTTTATTACCCTTCCAAGTCTGAAGATTACCCCTCTCTCATATTCATTTAAGAT
>JALVZP010000317.1 GCA_027037575.1 Desulfobacterales bacterium
ATTTCCAAAAAGGGAGATGATGGATCTTATTGTAATTAATGGAAAGGCAAGGGGGATAATTGCAAGGAATCTAATAACAGGACAGCTTGAATCCTATACTGCCCATGCAGTAGTTCTTGCTACAGGGGGATATGGAAACCTGTATTGCCTTTCCACAAATGGAAGAAATGGAAATGTGAGCGCCATATGGAAGGCACATAAGAGAGGGGCATTCTTTGCAAATCCATGCTTTGTCCAGGCTCATCCCACATGTATCCCTGTTTCAGGTGAATATCAGTCAAAGCTTACACTTATGAGTGAAAGCCTAAGGAATGACGGGAGGGTTTGGGTTCCAAAGGATCCAAGAGACAAGGATAAGCCCCCAAATGAGATCCCTGAATCCAGAAGGGATTATTTCTTAGAAAGGCTCTATCCTACTTATGGAAATCTCGTTCCAAGGGATGTCGCATCAAGGGCAATAAAGAGGATATGCGATGAAGGAAGAGGCGTTGGACCAACAGGAAATGCAGTATACTTAGATCTTACAGATGCAGTAAGGAAATATGGGAGAGAGGAAATAGAAAAGAAGTATGGGAACCTGTTTGAGATGTATGAAAAGATTACTGGAGAAAGCCCCTATGAGGTTCCAATGAGGATATATCCTGCTGTCCACTATACAATGGGAGGACTTTGGGTAGATTATGCACTTATGAGCACAATTCCTGGACTCTTTGTCCTTGGAGAAGCAAACTTCTCTGACCATGGTGCTAATAGACTTGGTGCAAGTGCACTCATGCAGGGTCTTGCAGATGGATACTTTATCATCCCTTATACCTTAACAGGGTATTTAGCAGAAGAAAGCTTTTCAGATATCTCTGAAGATCATCCTGCATTTAAAGAAGCAAGGCTTCAGGCAGAAGAGCTTATAAAAAGGCTGATTTCTTTAAAGAAAGGAAGAAGGACTGTAGATGAATTTCATAGAAGGCTTGGAAAGATAATGTGGGACTTCTGTGGGATTGAAAGGGAAGATGAGAAGATGAAGAAGGCAAAGGAGATGATAAAGGAGCTTGAAGAGGAATTCTGGAAGGATGGGATTGTCCCTGGAAGTGCAAACGCAATAAATCAAACACTTGAAAAGGCAATGAGACTTGTGGATTACTTTGAATTTGCACAGCTTCTGATAGATGATGCCCTTCATAGAAGGGAATCATGTGGATGCCACTTTAATGTAAAGTATCAGACAGAAGAAGGTGAGGCAAAGAGGGATGATGAAAACTTTTCCTATGTAGCCCTTTGGGAATATAGTGGCCCAGGAAGACCAGAGACATTACATAAGGAAGAGCTAAAATTTGAATTTGTCAAGCCCACAGAGAGAAGCTACAAATGAGCAGGAAAATAAGTGTAAAGCTAAAAGTATGGAGACAGAAAAGCCCAGAAGATAAGGGGCACTTTGAGACATATGAGATGAAGGATGTATCAACAGATATCTCCTTTTTGGAGATGCTGGATCTTTTAAATGAAAGGCTAACCTTAGAAGGAAAAGAGCCTATTGCATTTGAGCACGATTGCAGAGAAGGTATATGCGGTGCATGTGGTGCAGTAGTAAATGGTATCCCGCATGGTCCTTTAAAGAAGACAACACTTTGTCAGCTCCATATGAGACACTTTAAGGATGGTGAGACAATTGTGGTTGAACCATTTAGGGGTGGACCATTTAGGGTGATAAAGGATCTTATAGTTGATAGAAGCTCCCTTGATGAGCTTATTAAGGCAGGAGGCTATATATCTGTAAATACTGGGCAGGCACCTGAGGCGAATTCCATTCCTGTTCCACCAGAAGATG
>JALVZP010000318.1 GCA_027037575.1 Desulfobacterales bacterium
AAGCCTTGTTCCAGCCTCATAAGCTACCTTTGACTGATATGTATTGCTTCCCCTTTCTTTGTCTATTATCTGGCCAGTGTAGTTGTATTTAAAATATGGCTCAAACTCTATCTTTTCCTTTATCCAGAGAGGAAACCTAAGTGATGGATTTATTGAAAATGAACTTCCAGTGTCTCCATAATCTTTCCAGACATATTTGTAATGTGTATTTAGTTCATAAAAGATGGGATAAGTTCTGAATTGCTTTGGAAGAAGGTGAAAATATAGCTCTGTAAGTGGTTCAGATGTATCATCATTGTGGATATGCTCTGGTCTTTCATAATAGCTACTCATAAGCTGAAGACTATAGTCATCTGTGTCCCTGCTTAGCCTAAGAGATGTCCTTCTTGTAGGAGATCTTATTTCATCCATTGGCCTTTTTAGATCATCCTCAATATCTGTTCTTGCATCAAATCCAAAAAGCCCCCTTTCAAACTCTAAAAGGTAGTCCTGATCACTTATATAGTCCCAATCAAGCCTTGCAAGTATGTCAAATGGAAGCATCTGATCTGCCTTTCCCCTAAACCAATACCTTGTCTTATTTGTCCTATTGTATGGACTAATCCTTATGTCATCCTTATCACTCATATCCTTTTTTCCAACATCATCTGAGATGATATCAGCAAGGAGAGATATCTTTGAGTTTTCGCCTCCCATGTGCCTAAGCTCTATTCCTTGCATATATCCTCTTTTTTCAAAATATCTCTGATAGAATGTGGCATCTGTATCTTCTGATATGTTCCAGTAAAAGGGAATCTCCATTTCAAAACCATTTCTTGCAAAATATCCTGCCCTTGGAGGAAGAAAACCTGATTGTCTTCCCCTTTTTGTAGAAAAGGCTATGTATGGAATATAGAAAACAGGAACTCCTTTTACCTTAAATACTGCATGTTTTACTTTTCCATATCCATCAATTGTTACCTCAACCTTTGAGCTATCTAAGCTCCATGCAGGCTTTTCAGAATTACATGTTGTCACTCTACATTTTTCAATTATGTATGTGTTCTTAGAGACCTTTTCTATCTTTTCTCCACTTATGTAGTAATTCCCATTTTTTATGAAGATACAGCTTTTCTTTAAGAATCCTGTTCCTTTCTTTAAATTTATCTCACCTTCATCTCCTACCATTATCTCATCAGGTGTCTCAAACCATATATCTCCTTTAAGCTTTGCAATTCCAGTAACCTCATTGTATGTAACCTTATCTGCATAGAGGTAATTGTTTCCTCTGTTAAGTATTACATCTCCTTCTCCTCTGTATACCTTCTTTTCTGCATCATATTCCAATATCCTTGCCTTTATCTCCCATGGAGCCTCCTTTCCTACTGCTGCTGCATGAAGGAGGGAAGGGAAAATAATTAAAAGAAAAAGTAATAAGATTGACTTTTTCATTCTTTTCTTTCTTCTCTTTTCAAAATTTCCTGTAATTTCTCTTTCAACCAAGGAATATCCTTTGTTGCTGTATCCCAAACAGCAGCTAAATCAACTCCAAAATATCCATGGATCAGTTTATCTCTCATACCAGCTATTTGTCTCCATGGAATTTCTGAATATTTACTTCTAAAATCTGCTGAAAGATTTTTAGTTGCTTCCCCAATAATCTCAATCTCTCTAATAACAGCATCCTGAAGCATACGGTTACTTTGAAATTCTTTATAACTTTTATCTTTCAGATAATTTTCTATCAATTCAATAGCATCCAACATGTGCCTGAGAAATGCTGTATTATCTTTACTCATTCTAATACCACTTTGGATTCTCTTTTTATCCTATCTATCAA
>JALVZP010000319.1 GCA_027037575.1 Desulfobacterales bacterium
CCCATAAGGGCAACCTTTTTTTCCTCCTTCTTAGATAGCTTAATTGCACCAGTTGATCCTACTCCAGTTGGTATATTTTTAAAGAGATCCTGGACAAGCTTCTGTAGATATGGTCTTATCTCATCTGCCTTCAGATTTGTTGTCATAAGCCTGCAACCACAATTTATATCATATCCAACTCCACCAGGTGATATGATTCCCTCTTCTATATCAAAAGCACCAATGCCACCTATTGGAAAACCATATCCCCAATGTATATCTGGCATTGCAAGTGAATACTTTACTATTCCTGGAAGTGTTGCAACATTTGCTACCTGAACAAGACTTTCATCTTCCTTGATTGCCTTAAGAAGCCTCTCATTTGCATAAATAAGGCCATCTACCCTCATTCTCCCTGTCTTTGGGATCCTCCACCTGAAGTCATCTATTTTCTCTAACCTTATATCCATGGCCTATTCCTTATACATCAAATATTATTCTTGCCTTCCATTTCCCATCCTTTTTTTCAATACTTAGCTGATGGTATGTTACGGCCTTTATTTCACTTTGAGGTTCGTATCTTTCTGGGTCAAATGGGACAAGCCTTAATATTGCATTCAGTTTCTTAGAGTCCATGTCCTTTATCTCCAAATCCGTTAGGACCTTTTTTTCTCCTTCAAACAGATACAGGATCTCGCTCAGCCAGTTTACCATAAGATCTTCCAGATCTTCTCCTTCTATACTTAAAGAGATCTCTTCTTGCTTATCTTCCTTAGGGATCTCTCCTAAGATCAGATGAGTAAGGGATAGTGCTGCATTCTTAAAGAGCCCTTTTAAGCTATCTCCTTCAACCTCTATTCCGAGATCTGCTGTATGATCTATCAGCCTATACATGCTTTTAAAACTGGGATTTTTTTAATAAAAATAGTAACTGGCATTCATTTAATCAAGCTCTATTATAGGAGATTATCTCTTATGTCATTCATTGATCTTTTCCTTCCTCCTCTTGTTGGAGGAATAATAGGATGGACTACAAATGCTATTGCTATCTGGATGCTATTTCATCCATATAGGGAATGGAGGATATTTGGATTTAAGCTTCCATTTACTCCAGGGGTTATTCCTTCGAGGATAGAGGAGCTTTCAGAGAGTATAGCAAAGGTAATAGCAGGATATATCTTTACAAAGGAGGAATGGTTAAGCCTTATTGATTCAATGGAGCTGGATGAAAAGGCAGTAGAGGAGATATTTTCAAAGATAAAGGAGATTTCTGGATCTCGCATATTTACAAAGATGATCCCAATGAGAGGAATAATAAAGGAAATTATAAGGAGGGAGCTGAGGAGGCTTATAAAGGCACAGCTAAAAAAGATAATTACAAGGGCATCAGAAAGGGAAGATATGGAGAAAAGACTGGAAGAGATAATAAGGCAGAAGATAATGACAGAGTTTAGACCAGAGAGGATAGAGGATGTAGTTAAGAGATTGTGTAAGAAGGAACTTCAGTATATCATGTTTTTTGGTGGCCTTTTAGGATGTTTTATTGGACTTGTTCAGATCTTCATATAGGTGTTCATGAGGGATGTCACCGGCAGGATGATAATGAAGGTGTTGATGTAAAACTTCCCTTTTTATTTCAACAATTTTGTGATCTTCAATAGTAAAATACCTATCTGTTGTCCTTACAACAAAGTCCCAATCATGCGATACGATTAAGAGTGCCATATCAAGTCTATTTAAGAGATCTATAAGCCTTTTTCTCGTCTCTGGATCAAGTCCTGTAGATGGCTCATCAAGTAGCATTGCCTTTGGTCTCATGGAAAGGACAGTAGCAATTGAAACAAGTCTTTTTTCTCCACCTGATAGCTTATGAGTAAGTCTGTCTTCAAAACCTTCTAATCCTACAAGCTTCAATGTCTCTTTCGCCCTTTTTATTGCCTCATCTTTTTTCATTCCAAGATTTAGTGGGCCAAATGCCACATCTTCAAGCACAGTTGGAGAAAATAGCTGATCATCTGGATTCTGAAATACAAATCCTATATTCTTCCTAAGCTCCCATAGATCCTCTTCAGAAGAAACAGGCCTTCCCTTAAAAAATACCTTTCCTTTTATTGGCCTTAAAAGTCCAACACAGAGCTGGAGAAATGTAGTTTTTCCACATCCGTTTGGCCCAATTAGACCAATCCTTTCTCCTTCATTTAGTTCAAAATCTATTTCCTCAAGTATAGGGGATGAACCATTATAAGAGAATGAGACAGATCTGAGAGAAAGAAGAGGCCTCATAATATCCCCCTGTCTAAGAGGAATAGCATTCCACATACAAAGATCATAATAGAGAAAAGGATAATATCACTTCCTCTAAGATTAAATTTCCTTAAGCTATGGAATCTTCCATTAAATCCCCTCAGAAGCATTGCCTGATATACCCTTATCCCCCTTTCGTAGCTTCTCACAAATATCATTGCAATAAGATATGCATATGTCTTATATGTGTGAAGATTTGTCTTTGGTCTAAAACATCTTACTTGAAGTGCCTGAGAAAGCCTTTTGTATTCCTCAAATATTACATGGATGTATCTGTAGCTCATGAGTAGTATAAGGGTTAGTCTTGGAGAAAATCCAAGGTTACTTAGTGCATGTCCTATTGTAGGAATAGGGATCGTCCCAATAAATGCTATGATAAAGAGGAGTATGGCATTGCATTTTAGGGTGATTAAGGAGGAGAGCCTTATTCCTTCCCATGTTATACTAAGCTTCCATATCCTGAATATTGCATCTCCAGAAGTAGAAAATGGCACAAATATCCAGAGAAATAGTATAAACAGATTTGCTACAAAGATCGCTTTTATAACTTTTCTTAAAGGAAGTGAAGAGACAAAAACAGAAAATATCCCAAGGCATAGGGCTATAAAGGATGCCTTTATGTCTTTCAGGAGGGCTACTGTGAATGCTGATAGAAGACCAGAGACAAGCCTTATTCTTGGATCAGATCTGTGGATAAAGGAGCTTCCTTCCTGAAATGCGCTATCCAGCACCTATCCTTCTCATCTTCCTGGCCTTCCTGACCGAATTTGCCTTCATGGCGAATTTTTGGATACCATATTTTCTTTCATATTCTTTGTCAATAGCAGATTGGGTTATTAATAAATTAGTTATTAATAAATTATTTGCTTTTCCACCAGATAGCTATCTTTTCACTAAAATGAAGGTAGCTCATAAGAAAAATAATCTGAAATATAGAGATGATAGCAGGATACATTGCCATCTTATGTCCTAAAGGCCCAAAGGCAGTTGTTAATAATCCGATAGTAAGTGCCACATTTTTACCTATAGTAGTAAAAAAGATTGCCTGGTTATCCTCGTATGAAATATGGAATGCAAATTTATTCAACAATAAGAGGAGTGTTGTAGTAACAAAATAAAAAATAACTGTAATAGGGGCTATTTTTATAAAATCAATATAATGATCAAATATAAGTCTTCCTTTTAAGGCAAAGATTACAAAAACCAGAAAATATAAACAAGAAATGGTAATTAAAGAAAAAAGAGGTTTGATTTCATCAAATTGGAGCTTTAATTTATGTTCAATTATTTCCCTTGTTATAACACCAAATATAAGTGGCAGGAATAGAACAAAGAACAGGGTTTTTAGTATAACTGAAAATGGTATTATTGAAGATGAGCTTCCCAAGATATGCATGACAATTGGATAGACAAGCAAGCAAACTTTGAATGCAGAAGAAACAATTACACTTGCACTAATCATATTTCCTTTTGAAAGGCCAACATAACCTAATCCCATGATAGATGGAGGTGCAACAGATAAAAGAACAAGTGCAATCTTCATGTCCTTAGGGCAATTAAAAAGGTCACACAAAAAGTAACAAATAAAAGGTTCACACAAAAAATTGATAAATAATGCTATTAATAGAGGTTTGAGAGCTCCCTTTATATTTCTTAGCGCACTAAAAGAGATATTTACCATCATGGGATATATCATAAAAAACACAAGTATAAAGATGGATCTGGACAAAAATGTTACATCAAATTTCAGACTTACAATTATCCCACATGTGATTATTACCAAGGTATATAACAATATGTTTTTGGATAAATGGCCTAATAAGCTTTTGAGATATTTCATTTTTTTTGTAAATTAAACGAGTTGATTAAGTGGAGTATATAGTATATCTGCTTCAAAAAATCTATATAAATACATTTGTCTAAAAGGGAGGGTCCTTTATTTTTGAGAAATTTCATTAACAATCTTCAAATAAAAGTTTTTCTTGATTTGCACTCAAAAAAGAATAAAAATTGTCTCATACTAATCAGGAGGTAGATATATGGTAGATATAGGAAGGATTATGGATTCCCTATTGGAACAGGTAGATGAGTCCTTAAAGGGCATGAAAGAGGCAAAGAATGTAGAAGAAAAACTTCAGTATAGCAATCTTATAAAGAATCTTTGTGACTCCTTTATGATCTTTTTAGATCTGATTCATGAATTAACATATGAAGAAGGAGAAGAGATAGAATAATCAGGAGGCAAAAAATGGCAGGGGAATATGAATGGATGTTAAAGGGGGATTGCGTGGAAGGTTGCACTTCTCCTCCAGTATGTCCTGCCATGTGGAACTCACCTGTTCAGATCCAGTTCCACAATGGCAGGAGTGAATGTGAAGGGGTATGGAGCTTCTCTATAAGGGAAGGATACTACAAGGATATAGATCTTTCAGGGCTAAAGGCAATGTATGCATTTAATTCTCCATCTCCTTTTCCTCCTAAGGAGCCAGAGCCTTGGGTCTGCATAATCTATATAGACAGCAATGCAAATGAGGATCAGGCAAAGGCATTAGAGGAAATCCTTAGCAAATGCTGGAAACATATGGGGGAGGTATTGAAGGTAAAGAGGGTACCTATAATCTTTAAAAAAGAGCTCATAAAAGGTGGGCCACTTGCAAGGCATGAGGTGATAAGTGAAGGTCTATATCATCTTGTAGCAAGTCCATTTAAGACAAAGGATGGAAGACCCCGTTATATAAATAGTCTCTATGGAGGACATATAAACATAGGGATATCTAAGGTAAACAAGTTTAATGATCCGGATCTTCCAAGGGGAAAATGGGATGCACCAGGAATGAGCAGTACATACTATGAGTTTATAGTTCATCCAGAAAAACTATACTGGTTTCCATAATAGCTTATGGAAAAACATCATAAATTCTCCCTCTGGTATCTCATAATAGGTATCTGGCTTCTTTTTGCCCTGCAGAACTATATATCCTCCCTCCTTGCTATAAAGACCATACCCTATAGCGAATTTTTGAAACTCCTCAGGCAGCACAAGATAATAGAGGTAGCAATTTCAGAGAATCAGATACAGGGAAAGATGATAGAGAAAAGAAAAGGAAAGACCCATATTGTCCTATTCAGGACAGTAAGAGTAGATCCTGAAATATCAAGGCTTCTTGAAAAATATAATGTAAGGTTTACTGGAAAGATATCTTCTCAATTCTGGAGAGAAGTATTTTCATGGGCATTCTCCATATTTCTCTTTGTTGGGATCTGGTATCTTCTGATGAGACGCATATCTGGACAGCATCCTGCATTTATGAGCTTTGGAAAGAAAAAGGCAAAGATATATACACCTGAAGAGCTAAATGTCACATTTGACGATGTAGCAGGAGTAGATGAAGCAAAACAGGAGCTTATGGAAGTAGTGGAATTCTTAAAGGAACCCGAAAGATTTAGGGAGATAGGAGGAAGGCTACCCAAGGGAATACTTCTGGTTGGGCCTCCTGGAACGGGAAAGACACTTCTTGCAAAGGCAGTTGCAGGAGAAAGTGGAGTCCCATTCTTTAGCACAAGTGGATCAGAGTTTGTAGAGCTTTTCGTAGGAGTTGGTGCTGCAAGGGTAAGGGATCTATTTGAACAGGCAAAGCAGATGGCTCCATGTATAATCTTTATCGATGAGCTGGATGCACTTGGAAAGGCAAGGGGAATTGGGGCATCTGCTGGTCATGATGAAAGGGAGCAGACACTGAATCAGCTTCTCGTTGAGATGGATGGATTTGATCCAGCAGTGGGTGTTGTCCTTATGGCTGCCACAAATAGACCAGAGATATTAGATCCAGCACTTCTCAGACCTGGAAGATTTGACAGACAGATCCTTGTGGATAGACCTGACAAAAAAGGAAGGGAAGAGATATTAAAGATCCACATAAGGAAGATAAAGGTCGCAGAG
>JALVZP010000320.1 GCA_027037575.1 Desulfobacterales bacterium
TTCCTATATCCAAGTTTCCAGATATAGTCTATTTTGCAAAGGAAAAGATAATGGATACAGATATTCCAGCATATATATTTGGGCATGCAGGAGAAGGAAATCTTCATCTTGCATTTATGGTAGATGAAAATAGCAGGAAGGAGTGGGAGAAAGTGGAAAGGATAAAGGATGAGCTTACAGATACGGCATTAAAGCTTGGAGGAACATCTACAGGAGAGCATGGAGTAGGAATTGGAAAGAGGAAATATATGTTTAAGGAGCATGGATTTAGCTTAGAATGGATGAAAAAGATAAAGGAGCTTTTTGATCCAAATGGGATCCTTAATCCAGGAAAGATCTTCCCTTAAGATACTTCATCTTTATAGTGATTGGAGATGGACAGGCCCTTGTGAAGGGGTTCTTCAGATATGTAAGAAGCTTATGGAAATGGGGCATGATATAAGGGTTGCATTTAGATCCCCTCCTTTTTTTACAGAGGAAAGAACAATAGAAAAAAAGGCAAAGGAGATGGGAATAAATGCAGTAACAGATTTTTCCTTAGACAGATACATGGGAATAAGAAATACAATAAAAGATCTAATTAATCTTCCACGTTATTTAAGGAAAGAAGGATTTGACATAGTTCATATGCATCTTTCACATGATCATTTTCTTGGAACATTTTGTGCATATCTTCTTGGAAAAAAAAGACCTATTCTTATCAGGAGCTTTCACAAAAGATCTGTATTAAAGAATAATCTTTTTAACAAGTTCCTTCTTAGGCTTACAGATGGATATCTCTTTTTTACAGAAGGATTTAGAGAAAGGTATATCCTGGATTTTGGAATTGATCCTAAAAAGACAGGGATTCAAAAAATGACAGTTGATTTAGAAAGATTTGATCCAGAAAAAGAATATAAGGATATGAGGAAGGAATTTGGTATTCCAAAGGATGCAATAGTTATTGGAACAGTAGCAAGATTTCAGAGATATAGAAGGATGGATTGGTTTTTGGAGGCTGCTAAGGAGATTATTAGAAGGCATAAAAATGTATATTTTCTTCTGATTGGTAGATCAAGTCAGATAAAGGATACTGTAATAGATCCAATAAAGAGGCTTAAAATAGAAGATAGGGCTATTGTTGCAGGATATAGAAGAAAAGACTATGTAGATACAATATCCTGCCTTGATATATTTACTCTTCTTATGCCTGGATCAGATGGGGCAGCAAGGGCACTGAGAGAGGCAATGGCAATGGGAAAGGCATGTGTTGTTTCTGATTTTGGAATGCTTCCAGAAATTGTAGGAGATTCAGCATTTGTAATCCATGATATCAGATCCCTTATTTCTGCATGGGATGAGCTTATTAAGGATCCTGAAAAGAGAAAAGAGCTTGGAAAAAGGGCAAGAGAGTATTCTTTAAAGAATTTTAATATAGAAGATGCAGCTAAGGGCTTAGAGGAATTCTACTTTAAGATGCTTAGCCACAGAGCTTACTAAATCCTCTTACCATAAATTCTACTGCAATAACTCCCAAGATAATTCCCATTATCCTTGTAATAACCTTTATTCCACCAATTCCAAGAAATCTTGAGATTGAATTAGCAAAGAGAAATACAAGGAAGGTAACAAGGCAAGAAGAAAGTATAGCAAGAAATAGGATAAGACTTGTTGTATGATACATTGGCTGATTCTGCCATACCAAGACAGCAGTAATTGCACCTGGCCCTGCAAGAAGTGGTGTTCCTAAGGGGACAAGTGCAGCACTTTCCTTTTCCTCACCTTCTCTTTCTTCCTCCTCACTTGTCTTTATTCCTGAAGGAATAATT
>JALVZP010000321.1 GCA_027037575.1 Desulfobacterales bacterium
AATTCATCTATATCCTTTGGTATCTCCCCACTATATTCATTCAGTAGCTTTTCACAGCATTGTCTTATCCTTTGGGCCTTCATCTTATAGAATCCTGTAGATCTTATATCATTTTCAAGCTCTTCTATTGGAACTGAAAGGTAGTCTTCTGGAGTTTTATATTTTTTAAAAAGTCTTTCAGTTACTTTATTTACCCTTTCATCTGTGCATTGGGCAGAAAGAATTGTTGCAATTAGAAGCTCAAAAGGAGTACTATATTTAAGTGCAGTCTTTTCCTTCGGATATATAGGATCAAGTATCTCAAGGATCTTCCTTGCCCTTTCCCTTTTTTCCTCTAAGGATTCTGCCATAACATGCTCCTACAGAATATCTTTCCTGGATTTAGTATGTTGTTTGGATCAAATACCTTCTTTATCTTCTTCATAAGGTCTAAAAGATGATCTGGAATTTCCAGACCTATATATGTAGACTTTGTAATCCCTATCCCATGTTCACCAGATATTGTTCCTTCAAGTTCAACTGTTTTCTTCAATATCCTTGAGATAACCTCTCTTATTTTTTTTACCTCCTCTTCTTTTCCCTTATCAAACATAATGTTTACATGAAGATTTCCATCACCTGCATGTCCAAATACTGGTATGGGTAAGCCATATTCTTTGATAAGAGATTTTATGTAGTCAAGTATATCAGGTATTTTCTTTATAGGGACAACGATGTCTTCACTTATCTTATTTGGTTTTATCCTGTACATATAATGGGAAAGATTGTTTCTGACATACCATATCTTTTTTTCTTCTTCCTCTTCTAAGGAATAGGCTTTCAAGGCTTTATTCTCAGAAATCTTCAATATCCTTTCTGTCTCTTCCATTACTAAGGATCTTGGGCCATCCAGTTCAATAATTAGCATAGAATTTGAAGATGCTGGTATATATAAATCTTCTCTTACACAGTCAAGGCATATATCATCTAAGAACTCTAATATGCTTGGAATAATCCTGGAATGGATAATTTTAATTGCCGTTTCTATAGCAGAAGATATATCTTTAAAGAATAAAATTATTCCTTTTTTAAATTCAGGAGCAGGTATAAGCCTTAAAAGTATTTCTGTTATTATTGCCAAAGTTCCTTCAGATCCAACTATAAGCCTTGTTATGTCATATCCAACAACACCTTTTTTTGCCTTTGTTCCTGTCCAAACTATCTCTCCAGTCGGAAGGACCATCCTTAGACCCATAACATAGTCTCTTGTAACACCATATTTTACTGCCCTTAATCCACCAGCACATTCTGCTACATTCCCACCAATAGTAGAAATATTTGCACTTGCAGGATATGGTGGATAAAAAAGCCCATATTTATTTACTTCCTTTTGTAAATCCTCTGTTATTACTCCTGCTTCAACCTTACATACCATGTTATCTGGATCTATATATATAATCCTATTCATCCTATTCATTCCCAAAACTATGCCACCTTTGATAGCTAATGCTCCACCACTCATACCTGTTCCAGCACCTCTTGGAATAATTGGAACCTTTTCCTTATTTGCTAACTTAAGTATTTCTGAAATCTGCTCTTCATTTTCTGGAAGGACAACAACCTCAGGATAAAAGATGAGTTTTGTCCCATCTGTAGAGAATTCTTCTATTTTGTTTGATGGAGGCAAAAAAACATATTCCTTTCCAACAATACTATTCAATTCTTTTATTATATGTGGAGGGAACATATTTATTAGAACAGGCCATTTAATTTGGGTAGTCCGGGAATATTTAGGCCCTTTGTAAGCTTTTGCATTTCTTCATTAA
>JALVZP010000322.1 GCA_027037575.1 Desulfobacterales bacterium
TCAGATAGGAAGATGTCTTGCTCCATGTAAAGGAGATATAAGTGAGGAGGAATATAGGAAGAATCTTGAAAATGCAATAATGTTTTTAGAAGGAAAGAGTAAAGAGCTTATTGATAAGCTTACAAAGGATATGCTTGATAAGGCAGAAAAGCTTGAATTTGAAAAGGCAGCACAGATAAGGGATCAGATAAATGCAATAAAGAAGGTATTAGAAAAGCAACAGATAGTTTCACCTTACTCAGAAGATATGGATGTCATAGGGATTTCACAAGAAGGTGATCTCTTTCAGATTGTGCTTCTTACTATAAGGGATGGAGTCCTTATAGGAACAAGAAATTTCCTGTTTAAGGAAAAAGAAGAATCTTCTTCTTCCATCTTAGAGGCATTTATAAAGCAATACTATTTGGACTCAAAGGATATACCAAATAGCATTGTAATTCCATTTGAGATACAAGAAAAGGAACTTATTTCTTCCTTGATAAAGGATCATTTAGGAAAGGAGGTAAAAATTGAGCTTGCAGATGATTCAAGAAAGAAGGAACTATTAGAAATGGCAAAAAGGAATGCAGAAGAGCTTATTAAAAGAGCAAAGAAAGAAGAGACTATAAAAGAGAATGATTTAGAAAGGATGAAAAATCTCTTTTGCTTAAAAAGGATACCTCATAGGATAGAGGCAGTTGATATTTCACAGCTTTTTGGAAGTCAAAGAGTAGGTGCTATTGTGGCATTTAAGGATGGAGCTCCTGATAAGGAAAGATATAGGAATTTTAGGATAAAAGGAGAGGATCTGGATGATTTCTCAATGATAAAGGAGGTATTAAGAAGGAGGATAGATGATGGAGATCTTCCAGATCTATTCCTTATAGATGGTGGAAGGATGCATCTTTCTTCAGCATTAGAAGTAATAAAAAGGTTAGAAGATGCTCCAGATGTTATCTCAATTGCAAAGTCAAGGAAAAAAGGTGAACCAGATAAGATATATCTTGAAGGAAAAGAAGAGCCTTTAATCCTTGATCTTCATGATCCGATTTTACTCTTTTTAATGAGGATAAGAGATGAAGCACACAGAAGGGCAATTCAGTATCATAGGAAATTAAGACAAAAAGAGCAGATTGATTCAATACTTCTTAAAATACCTGGTCTTGGTAAAAAGAGGGTAAAAGAGCTTTTAACAAGGTTTAAGGATATAAATGAGATACTAAATGCATCAGAGGATGAAATAGCAAGTATTTCTGGAATAGGAAAAAGGCTTGCAAAAAATATAAAGGAGTTTCTTTTAAAAGAAGTTAAGTAGAAAAATATAGCTTTCCACTATTTTCTGCATCATATCCACCAAGCTCTTCTATCCTTTTTCTAAACTCATTACTGCTTATAAAATCAATTATCTCTTTTATTTTCCTTTCCTTAACAAACTCTTCTGGAATAACAAGATCATATTGCTCCTTTCCTATAGGGATAAAATCTAAATCTAATGCCTTTGCTGCTGCATATATTCCAATTCCACAATCAGCAACCCCACTTAGAACATCAACTGCAACTGCCATATGAGTAAATTCTTCATTCTCATATCCTTTAATCTTTTTTGGATCTATATTTAGCTTCCTCAGCATATAATCAAGAAGCACCCTTGTTCCAGAACCTGGCTGCCTATTTACAAATGTAACATCATCCCTCAAAAGATCCCTTAGCCCTTTTATTCCCTTTGGATTTCCTTTTTTCACAATTAGTCCTTGCTCTCTCATAACAAGATTATATACATGAACCTTCATTCCCTTAAGATACTTCATAACATAGCTCTTG
>JALVZP010000323.1 GCA_027037575.1 Desulfobacterales bacterium
TCTTAAAGTCTTAAATATGTCGGGAATAAATGCATATGTGTCTGCAGGACACAGCTTAGGAGAGTATTCTGCACTTGTATCTGCAGGTGTAATTGATTTTTCTGACGCATTAAGGCTTGTCCATATGAGAGGGCACTTAATGCATAGGGAATCATTAAAAAAGCCAGGATCAATGGTAGCAATAATTGGTTTGGATATAGAGGAGGTTCAAAGGATAGTTGATGAGGCAAGGGATCATGGGGTTTTATCAGTAGCAAATTACAACTCAAGAGAGCAGATAGTAATTACAGGAGAAAAGGAGGCACTAAATAGGGCAATAAGAATAGCAAAGGGTAAAAAGGCAAGGGCAGTTCCACTTAAAGTAAGCGGAGCATGGCATTCTGAACTTATGAAGGATGCTGTATCTGAGTTTAGGGAATTTATGGATGAAATAGAGTTTTCTAAGCCAAGTTCAAAGATCATATTTAATGCAACTGCAAGCGAAGAGAAAGATCCAGAGGCTATAAAGGATATAATGGCAAGACAGCTTATAAGCCCTGTGAGGTGGTATGAAAGTATATTAAAGATGCTTGAGGATGGAGTGGAAGTATTCGTAGAGGTCGGCCCAAAGAATGTCCTTACTGGTCTTTTGAAGAAGATTGTCCCGAAAGATAGGCCTGTATCCCTTTACAATGTAGAGGATCCAGAAGGCATAGAGAACCTAATCAATAAGCTCTAATTCCTTCTTAAATCTCATAATCAGTTCATAGGATTTTTTGCCAGGTCTTATTTCTACCTTACTGTTTATATCAACTGCAAATGGTTTAACAGTAATAGCAGCTTCCCTTACATTTTCTACTCCTATACCACCAGAAAGTATAATGGGAATTCCAAATTTCTTTGCCTCAACTGCAAGATCCCAATCAAAGCTTTCTCCTGTTCCACCTTCTTTTCCTTCCTTGTATGTATCTAAAAGGACTGCTCTGACACATCCCACATAATCAGAGATCCTTTCTATACTGCTTCTATCCTTTATCCTTATTGCCTTTATGCTTCGAGGCATAAATTCTTTACAAAGTATAGGGCCTTCGTTTCCATGAAACTGTATCATATCAAGACCACACATATCACATATCTCTTTTATCTTAGATGGAGATTCATCCACAAATACTCCTACTGTCTGGACAAATGGAGGGATAGAGGAGATGATCCTCCTTGCAGACTCAGGATCTATATATCTCGGACTCTTTTTTACAAAGATAAATCCTATTGCATATGCCCCTGCATCTATTGCAATCATTGCATCTTCTAAGTTTGTAATTCCACATACCTTAAACCTGAGCATCCCTTCCAGAAAGCTCCCTTATCTTTTTCCTTATATCCTTGCTCTTCATAATACTTGTTCCAACAAGGACTGCATTAACCCTCCCCGTCTTTTCCAATAGCTCTATATCTTCCCTTTTTTCTATCCCACTTTCGCTCACGATGACAAATCCTTCGGGTATATGAGGAAGAAGCCTTATAGTTGTGTTTATATCCACATGAAATGTGCTCAGATCCCTATTGTTTATTCCGATAATCTCTGCTCCTGCATCTATTGCTTTTTTTATATCTTCTTCATCATGGACCTCTACCAATGCTGAAAGATCCATCTCTTTTGAAAGCCTGATAAGATCCCTTAGGCTTTCATAGGAGAGTATCCTTGAGATGAGAAGGACTGCATCTGCACCATATGCCTTTGCTTCTTCTATCTGTATCGGGTCTAATATAAAGTCCTTTCTTAGGATGGGAATTGAGACAGCCCTTTTTACTTC
>JALVZP010000324.1 GCA_027037575.1 Desulfobacterales bacterium
TGCAACACCATCTCCTGTAGCAATGTCAGGATTGCTGGTATAAAGATAAACCTTTCCTGCACCGCCTGTTGCAAGGACAGTAACTCTTGCAAGGAATGTCTTAACCACTCCTTTTTTCACATCTAATACATATGCACCCCAGCATGTCCTTTCTCCAATCTCTTTCGTGATGATGCCTTTCTTTACGAGCTTTGATGTTGTAATAAGGTCTATTACCATATGATGCTCATATATGGTGATATTCTCATTTTCTTCTGCCCTTTCTAAAAGCACCTTTTCTATTGCATGCCCTGTTCTATCCTCTGCATGGACTATCCTTCTCTTTGAATGCCCCCCTTCTCTTCCTAAATCCAAGGAATGTGTCTCTTCATTAAGAGAGAAGTTAACTCCCCACTCCATTAGCTCCTTTATTACCTTTGGTCCTTCATATACAACCATCCTTACTACATCTTCATGACATAGCCCATCTCCTGCCTCTAAGGTATCCCTTATGTGGTATTCAAATTTGTCAGATGGATCTATTACGGATGCAATACCACCCTGTGCATAATTTGTTGCACCCTCTATTTTTTCCTTTTTCGTTACAATAATTACCTTCCCATACTTGGATGCATGAAGTGCAAAAGTAAGACCTGCAATTCCACTTCCTATCACCAGAAAATCTGTCTTGATCTCCATCTTTCTCCTCTTATTTCTTTACCTTTGCTCAAAACTTAGTTTATACTTATACAGACCTGTTTTCAAGGGGAGGAGATTTATGAAAGAGGCATATCTATATGAAAAGTTAGATGATAATAAGGTAAGATGCAATCTTTGTAATCATAGATGTGTAATAGGAGATGGAAAAAGGGGGATATGTGGTGTAAGGGAAAACAGAAATGGAACGCTTTTTTCCCTTGTGTATGATAAGGTCATAGCTGCTCATCTTGATCCTATAGAAAAGAAGCCGCTTTTTCATTTTCTTCCTGGGAGCACATCCTTTTCCATCTCCACTGTAGGATGCAATTTTAGATGCCGTTTTTGCCAAAACTATGACATATCTCAGATGCCAAGGGATCAAAATAGGATTGAAGGAGAATATGTCCCACCAGAAAAGATAGTTGAATACGCAATAAGACAAGGTGCAAAAAGCATATCCTATACCTATACTGAGCCTACAGTATATTTTGAACTTGCCTTAGATACCTCAAGGATAGCATCTAAGAAAGGACTAAAAAATGTCTTTGTTACAAATGGTTTTATGACAGAGGAGTGTCTTGAGGAGATATATCCCGATCTTCATGCTGCAAATGTAGATCTAAAGGCATTTAGTGATAAGTTTTATAGGGAGCTATGTGGAGCAAGGCTTGAACCTGTGCTGAATACGATAAAAAAGATGAAAGAGATGGGTATCTGGGTAGAGGTTACGACCCTTATCATACCAGGGTATAATGACTCAGAAGAGGAATTAAGACAGATTGCAAGATTTCTTATTTCCATTGATCCAAATATCCCTTGGCATGTCACAAGGTTCTATCCTACTTACAGGCTTACTACTGCTCTGCCAACTCCAGTTTCAACCCTTAGGAAGGCAAGGGAAATAGGTCTAAAAGAAGGACTAAAGTATGTATATACAGGAAATGTCCCTGGTGAAAAAGGGGAAAACACTTATTGCCCAAATTGTAAGGAACTTCTTATAGAGAGAGAAGGATTCTTCATAACTCAGTATAGGATAGAAAAGGGTAGATGCTACAATTGTGGTTATGAGATAGCAGGAATATGGTAGACATTTTTTAGAAAAATGCTTATATTA
>JALVZP010000325.1 GCA_027037575.1 Desulfobacterales bacterium
CTGGCAAGATCAGGCTATAGAGTCCATCTTATAGATTGTTTGGACATATATAATCCATACATGAAGGATTCAGGTCTAAGAAGACCAAAGAGAAGGGAATTTGGAACAGGAAAGTTCTGGAAGCAGGTTATAAAGACTCCAGATCCTTTAAAACACGTCGTGAAAAGGCCCTTTAGCCGTTATGGAATAACTCCTGATATATTAAAAAAAGAGCTTTTAAGAATAAAAGAACCTTCTGCATTTATTGTTACATCTATTATGACATACTGGTATTTAGGAGTAAAAGATACAATAAAGGTAATAAAGGAAATATATCCTGATGTTCCTGTGCTTGTTGGAGGAATATATACAAGGCTTTGCACAGAACATGCAAAAGCTCATATAAATGCAGATATAATCATTACATCATATAGACCAGAAGATGTTTTAAATTGCCTGATTGATCTTCATATTTATCCGAGAAAAAAGATCCCATTTGATCCATCTTCCACGTATCCAGCCTTTGAACTCTATAAGAAACTTGACTATGTATGTGTTATGACATCTAAGGGATGCCCTTTTAGATGTAGCTACTGTGCAGGTCCTTTTCTAAATCCAGAATATTGCATGAGAGCCCCAGAGGATGTATTTGAAGAGATATATTACTGGAGGAAAAGATTTGGCATTATGGACTTTGCATTTTATGATGATGCTCTTCTTCTTTCATTTAATACCCATCTTTTACCCCTCCTTGAGATGATAATAAAAAGAGGAATTAATGTGAGATTTCATACCCCAAATGCAATTCATGTAACAGAGATAGATAGAGAAGTGGCAAAAATAATGTATAAGGCAGGCTTTAAGACAATAAGATTGGGACTTGAAACAATAGATATGGAGCTTCATAAAAGGCTTGATAGAAAGATAGAAAGTATCTCTCAGATAGAAAGAGCTATAGGATTTTTCTTTGAGGCAGGATTTAGATCTGATCAGATAGGAGCATATATATTGATTGGACTACCAAATCAGGACATAGAGGGGATTATTGAAACATTAAAGTTTACTGAAAGGCTTAAAATAATGCCATTTCTTGCAGAATACTCTCCTATTCCCCATACCCCCCTTTGGAATGAGGCGGTAAAAGCATCTGAATTCGACATTGAATCTGAACCTCTATATCATAACAATATACTTATCCCTTGCTGGAATGAAGAGAAAAAGAGGTATGTTCCAGTCCTAAAAAGAATAGTGAGAGAAATAAGGGAGAAACTAAGAAATTAATTTTTCTTTGACACAAAAAAGAGCAAATCATATAAAAATCTTATCATGCAGAGGAAAAGACTGGGAGATATTTTGGTAGAGCTTGGTTTTATTGATAAGGATCAACTTGAACTTGCACTTGCAGAATCAAAAAAGACAGGTCTTATGCTTGGTGAGGTCTTATTAAGACTTAATTGGGTTACAGAAGATCAGCTTCAGATGGCAATTGCAATACAAAGTGGGGCAAAGGTATTGGATGTGAATAAGGTGGATCCTGATCCAGAGGCAATAAAGATTGTCCCAAAAGAGATTGCTATAAAGCATGAGATTTTTCCGTTTGAAAAAGAAAAGGATACTTTAAAGATAGCAACATCAAATCCATTTGATGTTATTACAAGAGATAATATTGCGAGGATTACTGGGCTGAGGATTGAACCATATCTCGCTCCAAGAGAATGGATACTTAAGATGATAAGGATATATTATCAGGTGGGAATGACTATTGATCAGGAAATAGAAGAGATAACAAGATTATATGAGATTTCAAGAACAGGGGTTGAAGAAAATAAGATAATAAGACTTTCTGAACTCATTATAGAAAAAGGATGTATACTTGGAGCAAGTGATATACATATTGTTCCTGATCAGAATCTGGTAAGGATACTTTACAGGATAGACGGAGTGCTTAGACCAGAATTCGTATTTTCAAAAAAGCTCCATCAGGCACTTGTAACCAGATTTAAGATAATGGGCAGTATGGATATTTCAAACCCAAATATCCCACATGATGGAAGGATAAGATATAAGGGAAGTCTTGGAGAATTTGATATCAGGGTATCCACATATCCCTCCCATTTTGGCGAGATAGTGGTTATGAGACTTCTTATCTATAGCAGCGTTGTTGGAAGATTGGACTCCCTTGGATTCGAAAAAGAGGATCTGGAAAGATTTATAAAGAATATAAAAAGACCATATGGTCTTATTCTTACAACAGGACCAACAGGATCTGGGAAGACAACCACACTCTATTCTGCCCTCATGTATATAAATAAGCCAGAGATAAACATAATGACCGTTGAAGATCCAATAGAATATGTAATTCCCTCTATAAGACAGAGCTCTGTGAATCCTAAGGCAAACTTTACATTTGCAAATGCATTAAGGGCAGCACTAAGGCAGGATCCAGACGTAATACTTGTTGGTGAAATAAGGGATAAAGAGACAGCAGAACTTGCAATGAGGGCATCTATTACTGGACACTTAGTCCTTTCTACACTTCATACAAATGATGCTGCCTCTGCAATAAATAGACTTTTGGATATTGGTGTGAATCCGATTACATTGGCATCCTCTCTGGTAATGGTTATTGCCCAGAGATTAGTCAGGAAAGTCTGTAAGGAATGCATGAGATTCAGGCCAATTAAAGATGAAGAGGTAGATCTTTTTTCTAAGTATGGGCTTGTTCCTCCTTCTGAATTGGTTGAGGCAGTTGGTTGTGATGCCTGTAAAGGGGCAGGATATAAAGGAAGAACAGGTGTATATGAAGTGATAGAGATAAATGAGGAAATAGAAGAGCTTATCCAGACAAGACCTTCAAGGAGTGCTATTGAAAGGGCAGCAGTAAAGAATGGAACAGAACTTCTATTCAAACAGGGTCTAAAAAAGGTGATGAGGAATATCACCACCTTGGAAGAGCTTTTCAGGGTCATTCCAGGTGCCTAATTTCAAATATAAGGCAATAGATAGAAATGGAAATATAGTTAAGGGAATGCTTAGCGCATTTGATGAAAGAGATCTGGAATTAAAGCTTTCTGAAAAAGGACTTATATTAGTTCAGGCAAAGAGAAGTAAAGATTCTATATTTTTAAGATTTGGAAGGATAAGCCCCAAATTAATAATAGAGTTTTATAGCAGGCTTTATCAGGCATTAGAAATAGGCCTCCCTATTCTTTCTGCCCTATATGAGATTGCTCAGGGACTTCCATCAAAACTTATGAAAAGGATAATTGAGGAAATAGCAATAGCCGTAGAAGCAGGAAATAGCTTATATGATGCAATGGTAAAGTATACAAATATATTTAGCAGGCTGGAACTAAATGTTATAAAGATGGGGGAGAAGTCAGGAACCCTTCCCTTATGTTTAAAAGAGCTTGCAGATTTTTTAGAATGGAAGGAGGAGCTAAAATCTACAGTAAAAAGGGCAATGATATATCCAGGCTTTGTAATAGTTATGGTCTTTGCTGTCTCTTTTGTATGGATAGGATATGTGCTTCCAAATATGGCAAAGATGCTTTTGGATATGGGGGTAAGGCTCCCAACTATAACAATGATCATATTAAATGGAAGCATGTTCCTGAAATCCCATTTTATAAGCATCTTATCTGTGATACTCTTTTTTATTGTGCTGCTCCTCTTATTTATAAAGCTTCCAATTACAAAGCCAGTATTTCATAGATATATCCTCAGGCTTCCCATAATAGGAAATGTTATCTTTAACACATGCCTTACCCGGCTTTCTAATAATTTTGCCATTATGTATAGGGCAGGGGTAACAATAAGTGATATATTTGAGATACTTATAGATAACTCCCTGGGAAATAGATACTTGGAAAATCAGCTTTCTATTGCATTTCAGAAGATTCAGGCGGGTCAAAGCATATCAGAGGCATTTGAGGAGCTTGGTGTATTTCCAAGACTATTTGTTGGCGCAGTAAGAAATGGGGAAGTTACAGGGACATTGGATGAATCCTTCAGGAGACTAAAGGATTATTATGACAGGGAGGTAAAGAATAGAGTTGAAATGCTTGTAAATGCACTTGAACCTATTACAATGCTTATCCTTGGTATAATATTTGGAATAGTAGTATTATCCATCTTGTTTCCACTTTATGATCTTATCAGCTCAATTAGCGGAAAGGTCTGATTGGTCTTGGAGGCCTAATTGGAGGAAAAATTGATCCTGGCGGTTTTCCTCTTCCTCCAGTTTCAGATTCCAGATTTATGGTAATTCCTCTTCCTGCAACGATGATAGGGGTTGGTGGATCAGAATTAATTATGCTTCCTCCTCCATGCGCCCCACTTCTTATCTCTATCCTTGTCCCTGAAAGGACCTGATAGATTCCGCTTCTTCCAGAAGAAAGCCTTCCAATATCAATTCCATGTGTTTCATCATAGATATATATAGTTTTGTTGCTTTTGTTATTTACTGCCACATTAACAAACTCACATATCTTTGAGTAGATCTCATAAGGTCCTGCATATATGACAATATCATCAAATCCATTTGTTGGAGGGTGACATATATAATTTGGTCTTCCATTAGTATTATCCCCTGTATATGAACCTGAAGTTATCTTATCAAAGACATTTCCATCCATATCTGCATCCCTTGCTCCTGCACTTACAATTACAAATGAGACACTAAATGCCTTTGATGAACCATTTGCATCTACCACCTTTGGATCTCCTGAAATCCCATTTTTTAAGGCATTACATGTTGTATATCTATCACTTCCAAGGCTCCTGTTTAATTCGTATTTTAGCCTTCTGGAATATGAATCAACTGGTCTTACACCCAGGGTTGCATAGGGAAGAAGACCAGAATATGTATTTCCATCTTCAATCCCATCCCCATTTCTATCTGCAAAGGGAAGTCTTCCATGTATCTCAGAAAAATTTATAATTGCTTTTTTTACATCCTCCATATATGAAATGGTGCTACTCCTTTTTTTCTGTTTTATTAGGGCAGAAAGGAGGGGTATTGCCCCTCCTATAAGGATACCAAGTATTACCAGGGTAATGGCAAGCTCTACTAAGGTAAAGCCTTTTTGCTTAAAAGGCATTAAAGCTCTATATATAGATTAGATGTTCCCGTGCGATTGCTGTAATCACGATTTCCCTGGATAGATCCAGAATTATATTTTCCATCATCATATTTAAGATCTATCTGATAGCATACCTCTGCAGGCACATTAAAGAACCTTATCCAGTGAGCAGTTTTCCCATTATAGGTAGCATAATATACATCCACATTTCCACCAAATGGATGCTTTGGAAGATTTGTTCCATCATAGTCTCCTGAAATAAGACCTGCCTTTGCCAGATCTTCAAACACATAAAATCTCTCATTTCCATCTATATAACCATTTCCATTTCCATTGTGTCCATCACCTGGAGGAAGAGATGTATTGTTTTCATCACCAGGAATCAAATTATATTTGTCATAGAAGGCATTCCATGCAGCCCTGATCTCATCTGACATCTTTACAAGTCTCTTTATCTTCGCCTGCTTGATTAATTGCTGCCCTTTTAATATTCCCCCAATAAGAAGACCAATAATTACAAGAACAATAGCAAGCTCTACAAGAGTAAAACCTTTACTGTTCATGCCAACCCTCCTTATTTTTTTTTGAATCTAAAATATTAAGATAAAAAAATCAATTATTCTGTGGAAATTATTCTGATGTTAATCTCGGGAAGATCTGTAAGCTTTTGATACAGTTCTATATGCTTTTCTGAAATAATAGACCACGAGATATTATCTTTTACATATCTTCTTCCATTTTCACTCAATTTTTTGGAAAATTCTTGATCAGAAATTATCTTTACAATGGCATTTACAAATTCTTCCTTTGTGCTGCATGATATACCAGCACCTGAGTCCCTTATCACATTCTCCAATCCAGGGCTTTTACTAACCACTATTGGTCTTCCAAATGCAAGGCAGTGTGCAAGAATCCCACTCTGGGATGTAAGTCGATAGGGGAGGACAACTACATCTGCTGAGGAGATTATAGTATCAAATATATGCTGTGGGAGCCGACATCTTACAAATATAATATTGGCACTAGCTGCTGAGTTGTAAATATATTGAAAA
>JALVZP010000326.1:0-3698 GCA_027037575.1 Desulfobacterales bacterium
CTTAGATACAATCTGTGCCTATTTTGGGATAGGAATAAGGCCAACAGGAAGTGCAGATCCATTTGGACTTAGAAGGCATGCAATAGCAATTATAAGGATAATTGAGGATAAAGGATGGGATATCTCTTTGAGAGATATTGTGGAAAGGACAATCCATATTATAAAGGAGAAAATAAGGCTGAAGGTCAGTGAAGATCAGTTGAGAGAAGATGTCATCTCCTTCTTTAAGGATCGCTATAGATTTATGATGTTAAGTGAGGGATTTCCTCCGGAGACAGTAGATGCAGTAATCTCTGCATCCTTTGATAAAATTTCTGAGATAAGAGATAAGATAAGGCAGATTCAGGAGTTCATAACTGATTCTGGGGATAGATTTAAAGAACTGGTCATTACAGCAAAAAGAGTTAGCAATATTTTAAAAAAGGAAAAGGAAAGATATGATGTGGATGAGGCCTTATTTAAGGAGATATGGGAGAGGAATCTCTGGAAAAGCTATCAGGATATAAAAGAGAAGGTAGAAGAAAGTGCAGGAAAAAAACTTTATAAGGATGCACTTAATTCTCTTCTCTTTCTGAAAAAGCCCGTAGATGATCTTTTTGACAATGTAGAGATAATGACAAAGGATGAAAGGCTAAGGAGAAATAGGGTAGGACTGGTTCAGAAAGTTGAATCTCTTTTTAAGAAGATAGCAGATTTCTCTAAGTTTCCTTATTAAGGAAGGCTCTTTTTCAGAAGCAGGCCTTTTAATTAATACGTAAAGATCACCTATCTGTTTCATACTTCCTGCCATAATCCCTGCTCTTTTTCCTGTTCCAAAATATATATCTACCCTTCCAGGACCCCTTATTGCACCTCCTGTATCCTGATTTAGGACAAATCTGCAAAACTTCTTCCAGCCAACTATATTTCCCTCTTTATCCAGGATGGGCTTCTTTGTTCTGATAAACATGAGTGCCCCTTTTGGAAAAAGTCTGTAGTCAGTAGCAATAGACCTTCCCGGAGTAAGAATAACTTTTATATTTCCATAAGGTCCATCCTTCCTTATAGAAAAGAATACATAAGATGGGTTGTATCTTATTATGTCTGGCCATATCTCAGGATGATTTTCTAAAAATTTTCTTATGCTTTGCATATTAAGCTGAGCCCTTGTTATGTATCCTTTTTCCAGTAAATATCTTCCTATGCTCCTAAATGGTCTTCCATTGGAGATACTATATCCCACATTTATTATCCTTCCATCTGGAAACAGCAGTTTTCCTGATCCCTGAATCTGTAAAAACATAAGATCTATAAAGCTTCTTAGATAAGCTATCTCAAGTCCTCTTCCTTTTAATACCTTCTTTAGCTCTATGTCCTCTCTTGAATAATAAGGGAGAACCTTTTTCCCATTTATTCTTGCTATTATCTTTTCTCCCCTAAATCTTTCACCAAAAGGGGAAAGATCAACAACTATAAGATCATCCGGTCTCCTGTAGACTGGATACTTATAGATTTCATCCTTTTTTGGGCTTGCTGGAAATATGGGTTCAAAATATCCTGTAAAAAGCACCTTTCCTTTTTGGTCCAGTCCTGCTGCTTTATATAGCTTAAATTCATCTCTTATTATCCTATTTAATTCATCTATACCCGGCCTCTTTCCTATAATCTTTAAAATAAGCATCTGAGTTTCTATTACTTGCTTACAGGTAATATGATCTTTTCCATAGATAAATATGGTATCTGGCTTTAGTCTCTTCAAAAATTTCATATTCCTTTTTATTGCAAGTTCCAGATTTTTATAATCTAAGTCATCAAAAAAGATTGGATAATCTATTCTGATAAGCCTGAGTGCTCTGGATGGAGTATAGGATTTCTCCTTTTTCTGAGGAATACAAGAAGATAGAATAAAAGCCAAAATAATGGTAATATATTTCAGCGTCTTCATATTGAAATAGATTTAATATCACATTAAAAGAAAACATTCCAGATTCAGTTAAATGAACCTTTTAAAGAGTAAAGATTTAGCTCAAAAATGAGGGAGGATGTATGGTATTATTTGCACCATTTAGGGGTATTACATACAATATAAAGAGATTTAAAAATGAAATATCTAAACTTGTTGCTCCTCCATATGATGTAATCTCTAAAGAAGAACAGGATTTCTTTTATAAGATTCATCCATACAATGTAATCAGACTGATCTTGGGAAAAGAAAAAGTAGGGGACACAGACTGGGATAATAAATATACAAGGGCAGCAGAATATTTTAATAAATGGCAAAGGGAAGGGATACTTGTTCGTGCAAAAAGACCGTGTATATATCTTACCTGTATAAGCTATGAGATTAATGGAAAAGTGAAAGACAGGTGGGGGATAATAGGACTTGTTAAGATAGAGGATAGTGATTCAAAACAGATACTTCCACATGAAAGGACATTTTCTGCCCATAAAGAGGACAGACTGAGGCTTATGAAGGCCTGCAGTGCCCAGTTCAGTCAAATATTTGGACTCTATAGTGATCCAGAAGAAAAGGTAATGAGTTTGGTAAAAGAAAGGGTGAATCTGGATTCTCCCCTGTTAGATTTTCTGTTCATAGATGGAACACGCCATAGGATGTGGAAAATAGAGGATGATTCTCTACTTTTTCGCCAGCTAAGAGAAATCTTTGAAGAAAAGAGGATTATAATCGCAGACGGGCATCACAGGTATGAAACAAGCAGAAACTTGAGGGATATAATGAGGACAAGATATGGAAGGAATCCTTATAAATCCTATGAATTTGTAATGATGTATTTAGCAAATATGGACAGTGAAGGTTTGACCATTCTTCCTTCTCATAGATTGATAAAAAAGGCATCAGGTTTTGATATAGGAAGCTTTCTGAGGGATATCTCCCAATTCTTTGATATAGAAGAACTTTTAATCCATGATAGGGGAAATATAGAAAATGATATAATGGAAAAGATCAAGAAAATAGGAGAGAAAAACAGTGTTTTTGCATTCTTTGCAAATGGCTCAGATAGAATCTACATCTTATCTCTTAAGCCAGATCAAAGAGATAAGATGGGAAATGATCTCCATCCTGCATTAAAAGAACTGGATGTTTTAGTATTATCAAGGCTTATTTTTCAAAGAGTCCTTGGTTTTTCAAAAGAGGATCTTGATAACAGCAATATATTTCATTATACAACAGATATAGAAAAGGCGATTAATCAGGTAAGGAAGGGTGATTACCAGATGGCATTTATCTTGAATCCTACAAAGGTGGAAGCTATAAAGAAAGTGACCATGAATTCTCTTATTATGCCAAGAAAGTCCACATATTTTTATCCAAAGATTTTAACAGGATTGGTGTTTAATAAGATTGATCCAAATGAGATTATTGAAATCCTATAATTTAGAACTTCAACCAGGAGAAGAATTAGATTATTTCTTGGATGGGAAATTACGCATAATTCAATCCAAAACAGGATATAGATTTTCCATAGATGCAGTACTCCTTTCAGACTTTGTAACAGTAAGAAAAAGAGATGTAGTAGTTGATCTGGGGACAGGATGTGGAGTGATCCTGCTTATATTGCTTTTAAAAAAGAATCCCTCTTATGCAATAGGAATTGAGATTCAGAAAACTCTTGCTTATCAAGCATATAGAAATGCCATTCTGAATGGATTTCAAGATAAGATGTCTGTAATTGTGGCAGATATAAGGAATCTTCCCT
>JALVZP010000326.1:3708-6107 GCA_027037575.1 Desulfobacterales bacterium
CTGTAATCCACCTTATAGAAAGAAGGGAAGTGGAAGGATAAATCCTGATCTCTGTAGAGCTATTGCAAGACATGAGATCCTTATTTCCTTAAAAGATATTATCCTGACCTCAAAGAGAATACTTAAGAAAAAAGGAAGAATAGCCCTTATATATCCTGCTGAAAGAACGGCAGAGGTAATAGCAAGCTTAGAGAAATATGGATTTGAGCCAAAAAGGATTCAGATTGCATATCCTGATATAAATGCAAGGGCAAGTCTATTTATGGTAGAGGCATATTTGAATGCAAGACCAGGAACCATTATAGAACCACCAATAATAGGACAAGATAATGTAATGAGATAATAAATGAAAGACATATTTGATATTGATACCTACGATTACAAACTTCCCCAGGAACTAATAGCCCAGGAACCTTTAAGAGACAGAGATAAATCCAAACTTATGGTCTTATATAGGGATAGAGGGACGTGGGAAGATAGATTCTTTTTTGAGCTCCCTTTCTTTCTAAAAAAAAATGACCTTATCATTGTGAACAATAGCAGAGTTATTCCTGCAAGACTCTATGGAATAAAGGAGACTGGAGGAAAGGCAGAACTACTCATTTTGGATCATCGGGGAGATGTCAGGGCATGTCTTATAAAAGCGAAAAGGCCAAAAAAAGGGACTGTCCTCTTATTTGATGATGGTCTTAGAGGGATAATAGAAGAAGTCCTTGAAGAGGGAAAAGTAAGAATAAGATTTGAATATGATGGGAATCTGGATGAATACCTGGAAAAAAAAGGTTATGTTCCTGTACCTCCTTATATAAAAAGAGAAAAGGATGATCCCCTTTATCAATTGGATAGAGAAAGATATCAGACCATCTTTGCAAAGGAGAAGGGTTCTATTGCTGCGCCAACAGCAGGATTTCATTTTTCTCATAGGGTTATAGAAAAGATACTGGAAAAGGGTGCAAAAATTGCATATGTTACACTTCATGTAGGATATGGGACATTTAAGCCTGTAGAGACAAAGGACATAAGGATGCATGATATAGGAGAGGAATACTATTCTGTTCCAGAGGAGACAGCAGAGCTTATAGAGAAGACAAAAGAGATTGGTGGAAGGGTTATTGCAGTTGGAACGACAGTTGTAAGGACACTTGAGACAGTTGCATTAGAGCATGGAAAAGTAATTCCAAAAGAGGGTTTTACAAGACTCCTTATTACACCAGGCTTTAAATTTAGGGTGGTAGATGCCCTTATAACCAATTTTCATCTTCCAAAAAGCTCACTCCTCTTTTTGGTATGTGCATTTGCAGGAATAGATCTTATAAAGAGGGCATATGAGCATGCAATTAAAAATAGATATAGGTTCTATAGCTATGGAGATGCCATGTTTATCCAGTAGGAGATGAAAAGGATAGAATTCCAGATAATTCATGAGGAAAGGCATACAAATGCAAGATATGGGATAATAAGAACTCCTCATGGTAGCTTTGAAACACCGGTGTTTATGCCTGTTGGGACATATGGGTGTGTAAAGAGCCTGAGCCCTGACGATCTGAAGGAGATTGGCATAGAGATTATACTCTCCAATACATACCATCTCTATTTAAGGCCAGGTCATAAGCTTATAGAAGAGCTTGGTGGACTCCATAAATTTATGACCTGGGACAGACCAATACTTACAGACAGTGGCGGGTTTCAGGTGTTCAGTTTGGCAAGGCTCAGGGAGATCACAGATGAGGGTGTCCTGTTTCAGTCCCATATAGATGGATCAAGGCATTTTATAAGGCCTGAAGACTCTATTTTGATCCAGAAGTCTCTTGGATCAGACATTATTATGGCATTTGATGAATGTGCACCTTATCCAGCAGAAAGGGAATACATAGAAAGATCAGTGAGAAGGACAACAGAATGGGCAAAGAGATGTCTTGAGACAATAGGAGAAGACAGGAATCAGGCAATATTTGGTATTGTTCAAGGTGGAATCTATATGGATCTGAGGGAAAAAAGTGCTAAAGAGCTTGTAAAAATGGAATTTGATGGATATGCAATTGGAGGGCTTTCTGTTGGTGAGGAAAAAGAGGTAAGAGACGAGATTGTAAAAAATACTGCTCCTCTTCTTCCAAAAGAAAAACCTGTCTATTTAATGGGTATTGGGAAACCAGAAGATATAGTAGATAGTGTTATAGCTGGAGTAGATATGTTTGATTGTGTTATCCCTACAAGGAATGCAAGAAATGGAACTCTTTTTACAAAACATGGAAAAATTGTTATAAAAAATGCTCGTTATACAAAAGATAAGAGGCCAATAGATGAGGAATGCAGATGTTATACGTGTAGGAACTTTTCAAGGGCATATTTAAGACATCTTTTTATGACAAAAGAACTTTTGGTATATAGGTTGAATACCA
>JALVZP010000327.1 GCA_027037575.1 Desulfobacterales bacterium
GGATGGAATAGTGTTTCTGGATAGGAAAGGAAATGTGTTGATATTCAACGAAGCGATGGAGAAACTTACTGGATATTCAGCAGATGAGATAATAAATAAGGGTCATCTAAGCTATTTCTACGACATAAATCTTGCAAGGGAGAACATGAGGAAGATGAGAAGCAATGAATATGGGCCGCCAGGAAAATTGAATCCCATTAGTATGACAATAAAACACAAATCAGGAGAAGAAATACCAGTAACACTTACTGCATCTATTATCAAGATAGATGGGGAAGAGATAGGAAGTGTAGGCATATTCAGGGATATGAGGGAGATCAACAAGATGAGAGAGGATCTTGAAAGCACAAGACTCCAGTTGATCCAATCAGAAAAGATTGCATCCATAGGAAGGATGGCAGCGGGAGTAGCTCATGAAATAAATAATCCTCTTTCAGGAATACTCATATATGCAGAGCTCTTAAAAGATGAACTAAAGGATAGACCTGAACTTCAGAAGGATATACAGGAGATAATTAATCAAACACTGAGATGTAAAAGGATCGTTTCAGAACTTCTTCAGTTTAGCCGCCAGTCTATTGGAAAGCCCTCTTATTTTGATCTGGAAGAGCTTCTAAATTTCTGCCTGAATATATTGCAGAAACAAGCCCTTTTTCATGACATAAAGGTAATAAAGAAAATAGAGCCTAATATGCCAAAGATGTATGGAGATATAGGACAGCTTCAGCAGGTATTTATAAACCTTTTTATAAATGCTGCAGATGCCATGGAAGGGAAAGGGACTCTAACTATCGAGACATACTTTGATTCGGAAAATAATAGGTTTATTATAAAGGTGTCAGATACAGGATCAGGGATTCCTGAGGAATTAAGAGACAAGATTTTTGAGCCATTTTTTACTACCAAACCAACAGGTAAAGGCACAGGATTAGGCCTTAGTATCTCACAAAATATAGTTAATCTTCATGGTGGAAATATAAGGTTTGAATGTCCTCCAGAAGGAGGAACAACATTTATTATAGAACTGCCAGCAAAGGCTGAAGAAAAGTCTGTTGAACAACCTCTTTTTATTGGAGAGGAGGTATGAATAAAGGAGCAAAGGTATTAGTAGTAGATGATGAGAAGGTAGTAAGGGACGGTTGCCATAGAGTGTTAAGTAAAAGGGGATATGAGGTATATACTGCAGAAAGTGGTGAGAAGGCGCTTGAAATGCTGAAGGAAAAGGATGTGGATGTAATCCTGTTAGATCTAAAGATGCCTGGTATGAGTGGAGAAGAGGTATTAGAGATTATAAACAAGAAGTATCCTGACATACCTGTAATAATTATAACAGGACATGGAACAATAGATACTGCTGTAGAATGCATGAAAAGAGGTGCCTATGATTTTATTACAAAGCCTTTTCAGATAGATCAGTTCATTCTAACTATCTCTCGTGCTGTAGAGAAGAGGGAATTAGAGAAGCAGGCCCAGAAAAATCTGTATGATCTAAGTCTTGAAAAAAGCAGGTTAAAGACGATTATAAACTGCATGGCGAATGGAGTGATGGTTACAAATAAAAACCTGGAAGTAGTCTTACACAATCCAGCACTTATGAAAATGATGGAAATAGAAGAGGAACTTGAAAGTCCTATTCCTATAGAAAGGATCATAAATGATGATTCCCTTATAGGAATACTAAGAAAGATCTTAGAAGAGAATATAAAAGATGAGTTTTTTTATCTGGAGCTTAAGATCAAGAATAGATACATAAGAACAATATCTGCTTCTGCCTTAGGTCCTGAAGACATGGTTGTAGGGACGGTGACAGTTTTAGAGGATATAACAGATTTTAAAAGGTTGGATGAGATGAAAACAGATTTTATAAATATGGTGGTTCATGAACTAAGGAGTCCTCTTTCTGCAATAAGGCAAATGAATACTGTATTAGTAGAAGGTCTTGCAGGACCGTTAAATGAAAAACAGAGAGATCTTATCAATAGACAGATCTCCAGGATAGATGAGCTTCTCAATCTTATAAATGATCTTTTGGATGTTGCAAAGATAGAAGCAGGAAAATATGTTCAGCATTTTGTTCCAACAGATATATGTGAGATTATAAACAATATCATATCTCTTATGCAGGAAAAGGCAAAGCAGCAAGGAGTTGAATTAATATTTGTTTGTGAAAACAAAGAACCTGTCCCTGCTGATCCTGATAGTATAAAAGAGGTTTTCAGTAATCTAATAAGTAATGCTATCAATTATTCACTAGATGGTGGCAAGGTAGAAGTTACAGTAAAAGGGCTAAAGGAATATGTGGAGATAAAGGTCTCTGATACTGGTATAGGAATACCAAAGGATGAAGTCCCAAAGATATTTGATAAATTTTATAGGGTAAAGGATCCAAAGGCAAGGCATGTAAAAGGGACAGGACTGGGCCTTTATATAGTCAAGAATATCATAGATGCACATAAAGGGAGTATTGATGTGGAAAGTGAAGTTGGAAAAGGAACGACTTTTAGGATACTTCTTCCTATAGCAACAAGATGATATGAGAATAAATAAGCCAGAAATTCTGGGAAAGGTCCTAATTGTTGATGATGAGGAGATAGTTAGAAAGGCATTAACAAAAGTAATAAAGAAAATTAATGCTATTCCAGTAAATGCAAAGGATGGTAAAGAGGCATTAAGGGCATTAAAAAGAAATTCCTTTGATCTCATCCTCCTCGATATAAGGCTTCCAGATATTGATGGAATAAGTCTCTTAAAAGAAATAAAGAAAAGGTATCCTTATATAGATATAATCATGATAACAGGTTATCCCAGTATTGAATCTACAGTAGAGTGTATAAAGCTGGGGGCATTAGACTATTTGGTAAAACCTTTTACTTTGAATAAGATTGAGGCTACCCTTCTAAAAGTACTATCTGAATCAGAAATCTTTTATAAGGATGAAGAATGTCTTCCTATAGACTCCTCCAGGGTCATAATAGGGAAAAGCCCTCCCATGAAAAAACTTTTTAGAAAGATATTTAAGGTTGCAGCCACTGATAGCACAGTCCTTATTACTGGAGAGTCAGGAACAGGAAAAGAGCTTGTAGCAAGAGCAATACATGCTTATAGCAACAGGAAAGAAAAAGAATTTGTTGCAGTTGATTGTTCTGCATTAGTTGAAACACTTCTTGAAAGTGAGCTGTTTGGCCATGTAAAAGGATCATTTACTGGTGCATATCAGACAAAGCATGGACTTCTGGAGCTTGCAAATCATGGAACCTTCTTCTTTGATGAAATAAGCAATCTTAGTCCAAACATACAGGCAAAACTACTGAGGGTAATACAGGAAAGGGAATTTATGAAGATTGGTGATTACAAGAAGATAAAGGTGGATATAAGGATTATATCTGCCTCCAATAAAGACATAAGCAAAGCAGTAGAAAAAGGAGAGTTTAGAGAGGATTTGTATTATAGGCTTAGTGTAGTTCCAATAAATCTGCCTCCTTTAAGGGAAAGAATTGAAGATATCCCTCTCTTAGTAGACCATTTCCTGAAGAAGATATCTAAGAAAATAAAAAGAGAACCACCAGAAGTATCAAAAGAAACAATGGAGATATTAAAACATTATCCATGGCCTGGAAATGTGAGGGAGTTAGAGCATGTAATTGAGCGTATCCTTATCTTAGAGGACACAGACATCATAAAGCCAGAGCATCTTCCATCCTTTATCATTCAACAGGATGATGAAATAAAGGATTTTGTAAAGCTACCTCTGAGTCTTGAAGAGATGGAAAAGAGATATATCAAGTTTGTCCTGAAATATACAAAAGGTAAAAAGACAGAAGCAGCACGCATACTTGGAATAAACAGAAAGACCTTGAGCATGAAGATAAAGAAGTATGGAATACAGATATAAGTTATCCTTCCTTTACTGGAAGGACATGTATTGCCTTGATTATAAGAAACACCTCATCCCCCTCCTTTAGTCCAAGCTCTTCAACAGATTCAGTAGTAAGGACAGATGCCATTTTATTTATCTCTTTTACCTCAAATTTCACAAGACTCATCACATCACCCTTTTTTAAGGACTTAACTGTTGCCTTTATCTTATTTCTTGCCCCATACTTCATTGAAGACCCCTCCATCTGTTTTTGCTGAGTATATATAATCAAGACTCCTGATTTGTAAAATTATTTTTTTTGATAAAGATACCTTATAAAGATCAAAAAATCCTTTTGATTGAAATATCCTTGCTTTTTTGACTAACAAAAATTATATGAATTACACAAAAAGAAAGATGGAGGAAAAATAATGGAAGAAGAGAAATTAATTCGTCTTGTAGATGCAAAGATGAATCCACCAAGTCTAAAGGACAATACTGCTGATAAAGATAGGCTTATTAGGGCATTAAAAAAGACCTTAGAGAAAGAGGAAATACATATAGATTTTTCTTTAATAAAGGAGCTTCCTTATAAGCTAAGGGACAATAATTATGATGTCCTGGCCTGCATATTTGATCCAGGAAGAGAAATAAGGGTGTTGGATATATTTGAAAAAGATACCAGGATATATGGAATATCAGTGGATCTGGGAAGCACTACTGTTGTGATGAGATTAATTAGATTAAATGATTTAGAAAACTTAGATGAGATTACATTTCACAATCCCCAGATAGAGATTGGCACAGATATACTTACCAGGATTCATTATGCATCCAAGCCAGATGGATTAAAAAGATTACAAGAGATGCTCATTGATGAAATGAATAGAAAAATAGAGGAACTTACTAAAAAACATAATATTCTTTTAGAACACATAATAGGAATAGCTGTTGCAGGAAATACCAGTATGACCCATCTCTTTTTAGGACTTACTCCCTACTGGATATGTAGAGAGCCTTACATACCTGTTGTAAATAAATTCGATCCAATAAATGCATCAGATATAGGATTAAATCTAAATCCAAGAGCAGTCTTAATTGTATTTCCGAATGTGGGAAGCTATTTTGGTGGAGACCTAATAGCAGGTATACTTGCATCTGGGATGGCACATCAGAATGAGGAGATATGCATGTTAGTAGATGTTGGAACAAATGCAGAGGTTGTCCTTGGGAATGGAGACTGGCTTATAGGATGTGCTGGTGCTGCAGGTCCTGCCCTTGAAGGAGGAGTTGCAAGCATAGGCATGATGGCAGGTCCTGGTGTGATAGATAAAGTAAAGATAGATCCTGAAACACTCGAGATAGAATATCATACCATAGGGAATCTTCCACCTATTGGGATATGTGGATCAGGCCTTATTGATCTTGTTGCCCAGATGTTTATCGCAGGAATGATAGACATAAGGGGAAAGTTTGTGCCTGAAAGATGTGGGAATAGGCTTATAGAAAAGGATGGAATAAAGTATTTTATAGTTGTTCCAAAGGAAAAGTCAGGAACAGGAAAAGATCTTACTATTTCTCAACCTGACATAGATTCTCTGATAAGATCAAAAGCAGCTATGTATACAATACTGACAACCATTGTAAATACAGTTAATCTTAGCTTTGATGATATAGGAAAATTCTATATTGCTGGGACATTTGGATCATATATAGATCCGAGATCTGCAATCACTATTGGTATGATACCTGATCTTCCCATAGAAAGATATGTGGCCCTTGGGAATACTTCCATAAAAGGGGCAAGTATGTTATTTTCTTCCAGAATTTATTATAATGAAATGCTACGGATAAGGGATATGATTACTTACATAGAGCTAAATGTAAATCAAGAATTTATGCAGCTATTCAGTGCAGCAAAATTTATCCCCCACACTGATAGGTCACTATTTCCATCTGTAAAAAGATATAATGAAAAATAAAAAAAAACAGATAAGGAGGAGCTATGAAGGTATTAGTAAGTGATAACATTTCAGAGGCAGGAATCAGAATCCTCAGAGAAACACCAGGTATAGAGGTGGATGTAAAGACAGGTCTTAGTCATGAAGAGCTAAAGAGTATAATTGGAGAATATGATGCACTCATTATCAGAAGTGCAACAAAGGTGGATGCAGATATAATATCTGCTGCAAAGAAGCTAAAGGTGATAGGAAGGGCAGGAATAGGATTGGATAATGTGGACATAAATGC
>JALVZP010000328.1 GCA_027037575.1 Desulfobacterales bacterium
ATCCTTACTGATGAAGGAATAGATACAGGACCTATACTTATGGTATCAAGACCTATTCCTGTTTCTCTTCCTAAGGATCTGGAAAATTTAAAGAAAGATCTTAATCTTTTAAATAGGGTTGTTGAAGAGCATCAGGAAAGACTAAAAAAAGAAGGTGATTGGGAGATATTTCCAAAGACAATAGAGTATATTGCAAGGGGAAGATTTGGAATAGATGAAGAAGGAAGGTTGTATTTTGATGGAAAACCTATTCCTGATGGCTATAAAATAGGATAAGGAGGTCTTTTATGGCAAAGATAAAGGAAAACATATTTAGGGAATATGATATAAGGGGAACATATCCTGATGAACTAAATGAGGAAACTGTTACAATCTTAGGAAAGGCAATAGGGACATATTATAGAAGGAATAATGCAAAAAAGATTACTCTTGGAAGGGATTGTAGGCTTAGCTCTCCAGATCTTTCTAATTGGCTAAAAAGAGGCTTATTAGATACAGGAGTAGAGATATATGAGCTTGGAGTTGTTCCTACACCAGTTGTATATTTTTCTGTTCATATGATGGATGTAGATGGAGGAATTCAGATTACTGGAAGTCATAATCCACCTGAATTTAATGGATTTAAGATATGTCTTGGAAAGGAGACAATATATGGGGAAGAGATACAGAAGATAAGGGAGATGTGTGAAAAAGAGGATTTTGTAAAAGGTGAGGGGAAAGTAGAAAAGGCAGAGATAATTAGCAGATACATAGACTATGTAGTGAATAATATAAAGGTTGGCCCATATAAGAAAAAGATTGTGGTTGATGGAGGAAATGGGACTGCATGTGAAGTTGCTGTAGAGATATATAGAAGGCTTGGATTTGATGTAATTCCTCTTTATTGTGAGCCTGATGGTAGATTTCCAAATCATCATCCAGACCCGACAATTCCTGAGTATCTGAAGGATCTTATAAAGAAGGTAAAGGAAGAAAAGGCAGATCTTGGAATTGCATTTGATGGAGATGGAGACAGGATCGGTGTAGTAGACAGTGAAGGAGATATAATCTGGGGTGATCAGCTTATGATCATATTTTCAAGGGAGCTTTTAAGGAGATATCGGGGTGGAAAGATAATTGGAGAGGTAAAATGCTCACAGGTCCTATATGATGAGATAGAGAAAAGTGGTGGAATACCAATTATGTGGAAGACAGGTCATTCACTTATAAAGAAGAAGATGAAGGAAGAGGGAGCACTTCTTGCAGGAGAGATGAGTGGGCATCTGTTTTTTGCTGAAAGATACTTTGGATATGATGATGCAATATATGCTGGTGCAAGGCTCTTAGAGATACTTTCTCAAAGAAAGGAAAGTATAAAGGAGATGCTTTCTGATGTTCCAAAGATGGTGAATACTCCTGAAATAAGGATAGATTGTCCTGATGAGATAAAGTTTCAGGTAGTTTCAGAGATTGCAAAGGAGTTTAAGGATGAGGGATATAGGGTTGTAGATGTGGATGGAGCAAGGGTGATATTTGAAGATGGATGGGGACTTGTTCGTGCATCAAATACACAGCCTGTCCTTGTGTTAAGATTTGAGGCAAAAAATGAAGAAAGTCTTGAAAGAATAAAGGACATCTTTAGAAAGAAGCTTGAGAAGAAAGGGATCAAAGGGATATAGCCATGAAGAGATATGCAATCATTTTGCTTATATCTTTTCTCTTCCCCATATCTTCTCCTGCTCAGCCATTTGAGACAAAATATCCTAAGGGGAGAGTTCTTTCAAG
>JALVZP010000329.1:0-4380 GCA_027037575.1 Desulfobacterales bacterium
TATCAGCTCTTCTTGTCCAACCCATTCTATTGAGAGATTGTCTGGCTCATTTAGATACAGCTCAACTCCGTCAATTACTACCTTCTCCATAAACCCTCCTCCGGTTTTTATTATTATTATTATTATATCTTTCTTCCTTCTGAGCTACCAGTATAAATACCAACCCTTATCCCACTGTTTATAAAGGTTGTCTCTTTCTTTAAAGAAAGGCCTGTAAGAGAGATTAGCCTTTCAGAAGGACTCAGGATAGAGACATAAAAGGATGAGATGTTCTTTCTTATCCATCTTCCAAGCATAGAATATGCACTTTCTGCCTCTTCTTTAGGAAGTCTTTTTCCATATGGAGGATTACTTACAATCCATGCATTTTTGAACTCCATATCAGGGAAAGATGCATTTATAAAGGAGATATATCTTTCCATTCCAATAGAGCTTGCATTCTCTATTGCTGCCTTTACCATCTTTTTATCTTTATCAAATCCAAATATCTCTGCTTCACATTCTTTTATGCCCTTTTTCCCTTCTTCTTTTATTCTTTCCCAGAGCTGCTTGGAGTGTATCCTCCAGTTTTCAAAAGAGAAGTTCCTATAAAGTCCAGGAGGTGTATTTGTTGCAATAAGTGCTGCCTCTATACATACTGTTCCAGCACCACAGAACGGATCTATAAGGGGAGAACTCTTATCCCATCTGCTTATAAGAATAAGTGAAGCTGCATAGTTTTCCCTAAGAGGTGCTATCCCTAAGAACTTCTTATACCCTCTTTTATATAAAGGTGCTCCTGATGTTCCAATGCTTATATGAAACAAATCCCTTTCTACCCTTATAACAAGAGTCTCTCCAATATCCTCATTGTTTGTCAAATTAGGTTTAAACTTCAATCTTTCAGAAATTCCTTCTATAATCCTTTCTTCTATTGCCTTTGTATGATAAAGTTTCGATCTTCTTGATGTTATCCTTATCCTCAAAGGAATACCTTGTCTAATATATATCTCCCAGGGATATTTCTTTATCTTCTGAACAAGTTCTCCAAAATTCTCTGCCTTAAAGATTCTAATTCTTAAAAGTATCCTTGTCGCTGTCCTCAAATAAAGATTTGTCTTGTATATGGTTTCAAGATCTCCCTTAAACTCTACTCCACCATTAGTGATCTTTCCCTCTATTCCAAGTTTTTCAAGCTCCTTCTTTGTTATTTTTTCAAGGCCTGGGGAAGTGGCTGCAAAGAGTTTATATATGGATCTTAATTTCTCCATAATATAAGATAATAAGATAAGCGGGCGATCCTTTTAAGAGGCCTTTTTGCCCGCTTTGGGACTATACTATAAGATCGTTGTTTATCTTAAGGAGATCTGGTGGAAGAAGCTCTCTTATAAATGCCGGGAGACAAAATGATGTCTTATGTATCTGGGGATTGTAATATTTTAATTTTCCAAGCTTATAATACCTTTTTTCATCCAGGTCCTTTAATGGATTATACTTCTTAGAGCAAAATGCAAATCCTATGGTTCCACTCGGATATGTTGGAACTAAGGAATAGTAATAGCCAGTAAGTTCAAATATGTTGGAGATAAAGCTAAGCATCCTCTTTATCAGATCCTGATGATAATAGATAGATTCGCATTGACTCACTATAATGCCGTCAGGTTTGAGTGCTTCATACATATCTCTATAAAAAGGTTCTTCAAATAAGACGACTGCTGCACCTACGGGATCAGTGGAATCCACAATTATTACATCATATTCTCCTTTTTTATTCTTTACAAATTTTGCTCCATCTTCATAAAATATCTTTACTCTTGGATCGGAAAATCCAGAAGATAAAGTAGGAAGATGTCTCTTTGAGACCTCGACAACTGCCCTATCTATCTCACATAAATGAACCTCTTCTACTTCCTTATGCTTTACAATCTCTCTTATTGATCCTCCATCTCCACCGCCGATAACCAATACCTTCTTCGGATTCGGATGAGTAAGAAGAGGAACATGTATAATCATTTCGTGGTATGCAAACTCATCAAACTCAGAAAGCATTATCACACCATCCAATATGAGCATCTTTCCGAGCTTTTCAGTCTCTAAAACAGCAATCTCCTGATATTCCGAGCGAAATCTTTCTATTGTTCTATTCACTAATACCCTAAAAGTAGTTCCTACAGGGGGTTCTAATTTCTCCTCAAACCAAAGATCCATTGTAGTTAACCTGAGTTCATCTTCTGTAAATCCTTCCTGCATCTTACCCCCTCCCCTTTTTATTTACGTAGAAGAACATTAAGTCTATAGCTTTTACCACCAAAGAATTCTTTACTGAATTCTGCTGCCTTATCAGGATCATATGGCTTACAGCTAAATATATCTATAAATGCCCTATTGCTTTCATTGGCAAAATGTCCACTAATAAGGGACGTTTCTATTAGCTGAACAAGGCTGTATCCTTCTGTTTCTCCCTTTCCAAAATGGACAACAATAGGTTCTCCATATTGCTTCATATCTATTAATTTGCATAAACGGGACACATACTCTCTTATAGCTTCTTTGCTTCTAATCTTTTCTGGATCACATTCATATATATCTATGCTGCTTAAGAGCCCCCATGCATCTTCCTTTTTGTACTGCTCAATAATATCTTTCATATTTCACCTCCTTTTTATCTTATTTGTGCTTTAGCTCTTCAGGAGGAATATCTAAGGTGCCCCGTTTTATTTCCATCATATGTATATGTTTTGCTTTGAATTCCCTCTTCAGATAATCTACTGCTACATCAGGTCTTATCTGATCACCACAGGTAAAAAGATCTAAAGCAGCATATCCATATTCAGGCCATGTATGTATTGAAAAATGAGATTCAGCAATAACAACAATACCGCTTATTCCATGAGGAGAAAATTGATGAAAAAAAGGCTTTATAATAGTTGCACCACATAGCTGAACAGCCTCGGTCATTATTTTTTCTATTTTTGGGAGATCATTTAGGATATTGCTATCTACTCCATGAAGTTCTAAAATGACATGCTTTCCTAAGGACTTCATGTTCCCACCCCCTTTCTAAATTTATTTAGATATCAGAGCCATATACTCTTCTACTTATAAATCCGAGACTGTTCGGAGTTCTTGGAAATGGAATGACATCCCTTATATTGGAAAGACCTGTGATAAATTGGATAAGTCTATCAAATCCCAATCCAAAACCTGAATGAGGAGCTGATCCTAATTTCCTAAGCTCTAAATACCACCAGTAATCTCTTAGACTTATTCCCTGCTCTTTCATCCTGGAAACAAGTGTATCATAGTCATCCTCCCTCTGACTTCCACCTACTATCTCTCCAACACGGGGAAGAAGTATATCTACTGCCTTAACGGTCTCATTGTCAGGATTGAGTTTCATGTAAAATGGCTTTATAGACTTTGGATAGTCCGTAATTATAGTTGGTCTTTCAAATACCTCTTCACATATGTATCTTTCATGCTCTGTCTTTAGATCAACCCCCCACTCCACAGGATATTGAAATTCCTTTCTCGCCTTAGATAGCATATCTATTGCCTCTGTATATGTAATTCTTGCAAAGTCCTTTTCTATAGCCTCCTGAATCTGCCTTATATTTTCAGGTTCAATAAACTTGCTAAAGAATTCCAGATCTTCTATGCATTCATCCATTGCGAACTGGAATAAATATTTTATCAATTCTTCCGCAACCTTAATAGCCCTTTCCAGATCTGAAAATACCATTTCTGGTTCTACCATCCAGAATTCTGCCAGATGCCTTGGAGTATTTGAGTTGTCTGCCCTAAATGCAGGGCCAAAGGTATATACATCTCCTAAGGCAAGCGCATATGCCTCTGCCTCTAATTGCCCACTTACAGTTAAGAATGCCTTATCTCCAAAAAAGTCCTCTGAATAGTCTATACTTCCGTCCTCTTTCTTCGGGATATCAGAAAGGTCAAATGCCGTTACCTTAAATACCTCTCCTGCACCTTCACAGTCATTTCCAGTGATTATTGGTGTGTGAATGTAGATGAACCCTCTTTCTTGAAAGAAGGTATGTATTGCATAGCTTATCCTGCTTCTTATCCTTGCTACAGCACCAAATGTATTTGTCCTTGGACGAAGATGTGGTATTGTCCTTAAAAATTCAAAGGAATGCCTCTTTTTCTGAAGTGGATACTCTTCCGGATCTGCCCATCCAATCACCTTTATCTCATTTGCATGAAGCTCTATATCCTGCTTTTTTCCAGGAGAAGGAACAATCTTCCCTCTTACCATAACAGAAGATCCTGTGTTTAACTTGAGAATCCCACTTTCGTAATTTGGAAGATCCCTATCAGCTATTACCTGAAGATTCCTTACACATGATCCATCATTTATTTCCAAGAAGGAAAATCCTCCCT
>JALVZP010000329.1:4390-6069 GCA_027037575.1 Desulfobacterales bacterium
CATCCATAGACAGTAATCTCCTTTCCAATCTCTTTTTTCTCTAAGATGTCTGCTATACTTTCTCTCTTTACTTGAGTAATCATGCTTAACCGTATTTTCTTTCAAATTCCTTCATAAACTCAGCCAATTCCTTAACAGATTCTAAGGTAACGGCATTGTATAGAGATGCCCTACATCCTCCAACAGATCTATGCCCTTTTAGTCCAGCGAATCCTTCCTTAAGTGCCTCCTTTACAAAAAGCTCCTCCAGTTCTTCTGTAGGAAGTCTAAAGGTAACATTCATCATTGATCTGCTGTCCTTTCTTGCCGTCCCTCTGTAGAAGTCAGATGAATCTATCACATCGTATATAAGCTTTGCCTTCTTTCTATTTATCTCCTCCATCTTTTCAAGACCACCGATCTCCTCTTCGAGCCATTTAAGAACAAGATTTACCACATATATGGCGAAGCAAGGGGGAGTATTTGCTAAGGAATTGTTCTCCACATAGGTTGTGTATTTTAGCATTGTGGGAAGATCCTGAGGAACCCTCTCAAGCATGTCTTCCCTTATTATTACCATTGCAACACCAGCAGGGCCTATATTTTTCTGAGCACCTGCATATATAAGGCCAAAAGGCCTTGGATCAAATTTTCTACTCATAATATCAGAGGACATATCGCTTACTAATGGGACTCCATTTCCATCAGGAAACTTAGACCATTGTGTTCCTTTTATAGTATTGTTAGAAGTAAAGTGAAGATACGCTCCTTTCCCATCCTCCTTTACATCCTTTGGGATATAGGAGAAGTTTTCATCCTCTGATGAGGCTATTACCCTTACATCCTTCTTCTGTATCCTTGCCTCCTTTATCGCCTTGGTGGACCATGTTCCTGTATTTACATAATCTACTTGCCTTCCTTCAAGTGATAGATTCATTGGAACCATTGCAAACTGAAGACTTGCCCCTCCTTGTATAAAGACTACATGAAATTCATCTCCTAAGTTGAGAAGCCTCTTAGTCCTCTCTACTGCCTCATTTATTACCTCTTCAAAGGTCTTTGATCTATGGCTTGTCTCTAAGATAGACATACCTGTTCCTTTATAGTTTAAAAGCTCATCCCTTATCTGTTCTAATACTGGAAGAGGGAGAGCTGCTGGACCTGGATTGAAATTATGAACCCTATTGTATTTTAGCATACATCCTCTCCTTTATAATATTCTTTATCATCTCAAGTGTTTCCTTATCCTTTTCAAATACTGCTACATTGTTTAAGTCTGCCTCTATTATCTCCTCTTTATATGGGATAAAACACCATATATCAAATCCCTTTGCATTTTCCTTTATAAACTCCTTATCCTTCTCTGATCTGATCTTGTTACCGATTAATGCAATGTCCTTTATTCCAATATCAGATGCCAATCTCTTTATCTGAAAAGCCGTTTCAATACTTCTTCTTCCTGGCTCTACAACTATAAACAATTTATTTACAAACATTGCTGTTCCCCTTCCAAGATGCTCAAGACCTGCTTCCATATCCATAACCACTGCCTCATCACGAGAAATAATTATGTGTCTTACAAGCTGCTTTAAAAGTGCACTTTCAGGGCAGATACATCCTGCACCCCCTTTTTTTACCCCTCCCATTACCATAAGCCTTATATTGTTTATTTTAAGGGAGAGCTTATCAGGTAGATCATC
>JALVZP010000330.1 GCA_027037575.1 Desulfobacterales bacterium
GTGATCTAAGGGATGAGATAAGATGGGAAAGGATCATGAAGAGGGTGTGGAGGAGATGAAGGAGTTTATTGATCCTGTTCAGGGAGATATGCTTCTTGGTGCATTTAGGGCACTTTCAGGAATAAGGGATGCAATAGTATTGGTCAATGCCCCTGTTGGATGCCATTGGGGAATAAATTTTATAGAAAGGCTCTGTTCAATAAGGACAAGCTCTGCTGTCTCTGCACTTAGGGAAAGAAATGTCATATTCGGAAGTGATCAGAATCTAAGAAAGACAATAGAGATACTTTTAAGGAAAAGGAAAAATAGATACCTGATACTTCTCGCAGGAAATGTTCCCTCTATTATTGGAGAAGATTGGGATGGAGTAATAAGCTCTTTGGATTTTGACATAGACTATATTGCAATTGATTGTGGCGGATATTTAGGAAAAATGGGAGATGGATATGAAAATGCCCTTAGAGAGCTGATAAAATGGATTGATGAACCCAAGGAAAAGAGAAAAAAGAGGTCAGTAAATATTATTGGGATACCTTTGGATATTCCTAAGGGAGAAAAGGACATAGGGGAGATAAGGAGATGCCTTAAGGCAGTTGGAGTTGATGTAAATTCAGTATTTCCTCCAAAAAGTATAAGGGAGATAAAAAAGGCATCAAATGCAGATCTAAACATTGTGTTTGGTTATGGAAAAGGGCTCGCCATGGAGATGGAAAAAAGATTTGGTATTCCCTATCTCTATTTTGACAGATATCCCTACGGAATAAATCAGACAAAGGAGCTATTAGAGAAAGTAGCAGAAAAGCTAAGCATAGATGGCTACAAGAATAAGATTAAAAAACAGGAGGATATAGTATTAAAGACACTTAAGGAATGCCACATCTATCTTCCCTGTATATATGATGTTTCAGTAGCATTATCAGCAGATATATTTCAGGCAAGGGGAATATCCTATTTTTTGAATAAGGAACTTGGGATGGATGTAAGGTTAGTTTCTGTAACAACTTCCGTAGGAGGGGATATATCTGATTTGGAGGCATTTTCTAAGAGAATAATCTTTCAGGGATCATGGGAGAAAATTAAGGAGGTTTTGGAAGAGGAAGATATAAGGATAATATTCGGTTCAGATATGGAAAAGAACATATCTTTCAAAAGATCTATTCCATTTATTCCCTTCTCATTTCCCAGCACACTTCAGATCTCCTTAGTAGAGACTCCATATATGGGATTTAGGGGTTGCATCAGCTTAGTAGAGGCCATAATAAACTATATCCTTTTATACTTTTCTTAAGCTATTAACTGAAGTGCTCCTTATTTAGCCCCCATAAAATTTTCTATTTCTCTTAATACCTCATCAATTGTAGCCCTACTGGAAGATAAAACCTTAGAACCAATATGTTTATGATGAGGAAATGTTGTTATGTTTCGCCAATGTGGGCTGTTATCCCATCTTATCAATAATTTTCCCGTTTGATTTTGCCAATGGTAAGAATACTTTTGGTAATTAATAGTATGCACCTCAGTAATGTATAAATGGCTTTTGTCTTTTAATTCAACTTTCAATTTTAAAATTTTCACTTTTTCTTCATCAATTAATTCAATTATTTCAATTTCTGACACAATATGACTTTCTTTTAGATGTTTAATTATCTTGTAAAACAAGTTTTATCTCCTCGTATTTACGTTTCCATTCTTTATAAGCTTCTTCATAGCCCTCCCAGAGAATGAAATCATCCCACCATTCAAAATTTTCTTCTCTATT
>JALVZP010000331.1 GCA_027037575.1 Desulfobacterales bacterium
ATCCAAGACATCCTATTGCAGTTCCATCACACAGGGGAGGAATATATTTTTTTCTAATATACTCTGGACCCCAAAAATAAAGGCTTTCTGCAACACTGTTATTCATAAAGGCAGGCCATGCACATACATTTGCTGCCTTGCCAAGCTCCTCTGCAATCAGAACCCCTATCAAATTAGAGTATCCCATCCCACCATATTCCTTAGGGATAGATATCCCTAAGAATCCTGCATCTGCCATCTTTTTCATCAAATCATCTGGATAGTCATCCTGTTTTTCTATTTTTGGAGTAAGAGGCTCTATTTCCTTTTTTATAAACTCCCTTGCCTTCTCTATTATTTCTTTTTCTTTTGTTGAAAGCTTAAAGTCCATAGCAAACTCCTTTTTCACCTTTTTTAAACATTTATCAGAAATAATTTCAACTATCAAAACTTTGTTTTCCGAACCATAGGTAAAAAACGACGAAAATCTAAATAAAAGAAAAAATTAAGGAGGTTTGGTTATGGCTATTAGAATTGCTACAAATGTCTCAGCACAAAATGTTGTGCTATGGCTGAGTCGATCTCAGCAGGGCCTTGATAAGGCATTAGAAAGGCTTACATCTGGTTATCGTATTAATCATGCATCTGATGATGCGGCAGGACTTGCCCTTAGCAACCAGTTCAGACATGAAATTAAGGGATTGAGGGTTGCTTATAACAATGCAGCTCAGGCGGTTAACATGATAAGAACAGCAGAAGGAACACTGGATAGGCTTGTGGATATGACAAACAGACTTAAGGAGCTGGCAGTAGAGGCAGCATCAGATACTGTGGATAATGATAGAAGGGGATATCTGAATAATGAGGCACAGAATCTCATAAGTGAGATGGTAAAACTTGCAAAGAGCACAAAGTATGCTGGTATTAACCTCTTTAGCAATAGTTCTGATACTACTTTTACCTTTGGTGTTGGACTCACAAGTGTTGAATCAGATCTTATTACTATCCAGATAAATAAGATAACAACAAGTGCTGATTTAGGACTCAATGCAATTGATTTGAGTAATCTTACATCTGCTCAGGCATCTCTGGATGATATAGATGATGCGCTTTCAAATATAAATGGCTGGCTGGCTAATATAGGTAGGACAGAAAATAAACTTGTTTACAGGCAAGAGAATCTCCAGACAATGATTCAGAACTATACTGCATCTGATTCAGTTATAAAGGATGCTGATATGGCACAAGAAATGGCAAATTTCACAAAGAATCAAGTCCTTATTCAGTCAGGTATGGCAATGCTTGCTCAGGCAAATTCTCTACCAAACAATGTGCTCTCATTGCTAAGGTAAAAGGAAGAGGAGCCATTGGTAAAGCCCCAACCAACTGGCTCCTCCACAAAATGGAGCTTTAAATGAAAGTCCAAGATGTTACATATAACAATTTTTTAGAAATTGTAAAGAGCAAAATAAATCAAAATATAATAAAGCCTTATGTGAAAAGGGCTGATAGGGATTCCCATACTATACAACAAAAAATGATGAATCAGGATCAGATATTTGAGGAGATAAAGAAATTTTTAAAGAAGATAATACATAACAACTTCACTGTTCATGTAACATATCATAAAGAAACAAAGACGTATGTAATAAAGGTTATAGATAATGAAACCCGTCAGGTAGTAAGGGAAGCGCCCTTAGAGAAGATATTAGACATGATATCTTATATGGAAGAAATAATAAAAGAAAGGCACAGGAGGAGGTAAATATGCCTAATGAATTTGCCCTGAGTGGCATAGCCTCTGGTATGGACTGGTCATCCCTTATAGAAAAAATAATGGAGATAGAACACAGGCCAGTAGATCTATTAGAGCAAAAGAAGAATGATTATCAGAATAAACTCTCTGCCTGGCAGGATATAAATACAAAGCTTCTTTCCTTAAAGACAAGTGCTGAAACTATATCTGAAGAGACTGGTTTTGATGTCTATACCACTTCTCTTTCAAGTGATAGTGGAGTAAATCCAGAGGATATACTTTTGGCAACTTCGGGAAATGATGCAGTTCCTGGAGCCTATAGTATTAAAGTGCTTTCCTTAGCTCAATCAGAAGGGATTCAGAGCAAAACCTTTTCAAGTAGCACATCCAGCCTGAATATCTCAGGGGATATACTCGTAAATGGAGATCTGGTATCTATATCCAGCTCAGATTCCTTAGTAGACATTGCGGGAAAGATAAACAACCTTAATAATGGTGTAATTGCCTCTGTAATAAGGATTTCTGACGATGAGTATAGGCTTTCTATAACCTCTGAGGAAACAGGAACATCCAAGTTAACATTGTTAAATGCAAGCGCTAATAATGTTTTGCAGAGCTTAGGTCTTGCTGGTAGTACAAAAGGTATCCTCCATAGGACAAGCGGTGGAGCTATAAGCAATCATTTCTCAGACTCTACCACTTCTATTGGAACACTACTTTCCCTTTCTTCTCCTCCCTCAGGTACTGTTCAGATTGCAGGTGTAAATGTTAGTATTGATCTTTCTAATGATAACCTCCAGGACATTGTGGATAATATAAATACCTCCTGGCAGAATGCAGGAAATACTGGCACTATTGCTCAGCTTGAGCAGGATAGCAATGGGTACTACATCTCCTTGGGCACAACAAATCTTATTGATTCAAATAACATACTGGAGACACTGGGATTACTTAAAAGCGATCCAGAATCTGTAGCAGAGGTTCAAAAAAATGATGTTGCTCTGACATCTGGAGGAAATCCAGTAACTACATCTACTCTTATTACAGCAATCGATACAGATACTGGAGGTCCAAAGGCAGGAGAGACAATTACCATCTCAGGAACAGATCATGATGGAAATAGTATTCAATCCCAATTCACTATTCAGGACACATCCACTGTGGGAGATCTTTTAACAGCAATAGAGGATGCATTTAATAATACTGTTACAGCAACACTCACTTCTGATGGATATATCCAGATAACAGATAATACTTCTGGAGAAAGTCAGCTTTCTATAAATCTTTTGGCAAATAATGAGCAGGGAGGAGCACTAAATTTTGGTCAGTTTTCTGCCGTAGTAGAGGGATACAGTATGCAGACAAGCAGTGGTCAGGATGCGAGGATAGAGGTAAATGGAAACATAATAGTTTCTGATTCTAACACAATAGCAGATGTGATCCCTGGTGTTACATTAAATCTAAAAAAGGCAGATCCGAATACTACTATAACCCTGAATGTAGAGAGGGATATTGATACGATTGTAAATAATATCAAATCCTTCTTTGATACTGCGAATGATCTTATCAGATATATAAATGATCAGTATGAGTTTGATGGAAGGAATGCAAAACCCCTTATGGGAGATCAGACCCTTCAGATGCTAAAAATGGATCTTACAGATAATCTAAGGCTTCCTGTGTCTGGTCTGGACAGTAACAAGAACTTTCTATCCTGGATAGGGGTAACAACAGATAACTCTGGCATCTTTTCTGTTGATGAAGAGACATTAAGGGAAAAGTTAAGCACCAATTTTCAGGATGTAGTGAATCTATTTGTATCATCAGATACAAGTACAGGTGTTGCAGCAAGGGTAGACAACTTCATTGAGGATGTAACAGATAGTCTAAATAATGGTTATGTGTATACACACATAGATACTTTAAACAATAATATCTCTAAGATAGATGAGGAAATAGAAGATATGGAGAGATCCTTAGAAATAAAAAGAGAGAGTCTTTATCAGCAATACTATGCCCTTGAACAATTTATTGCCCAAATGCATCAAACAACAAACTGGCTTGGTTTGCAGTTTAATCCTTCTTCTAACAATAGATAAAGGAGGAAGATGATATGCAGATGAATGGAGCAAAGCTATATGAAGAGGTGGAAGCAAATACAATTCCAAAGGTAAATCTGGTAATTATGTGCTATGAGAAGATATTGGAGCTTCTGAGAGATGCAGCAAAATATATAGAAAAAAAGGAATATGACAAAAAGACAGAAGCCTTATCAAAGGCCATGGACATTATTATAGAGCTAATAAATGCCCTCGATTTTAAAAGAGGAAAGCAGATTGCATATGGTCTAAACAGCATATATCTCTATTGTTTAAATACCATAATAGAGGCAGATAGAAAAAATGATTCTGATCTTCTTCAGAATGTCATAAATGTAATCAGTGAGATAAAAGAGGCATGGGATCAAATTGGAGGAAGAAAAAATAAATAGACTTATAGAGTACTTAAAAGAGCTTTTTGGCTTGGATAATATTTTCTTAGAAGTATTAAGGGGAGGAGAGCTAAAGGGATTAAATTCCTTTATGAAAAAGCGGATGTATCTTATAGGGCGTATTAAATATCTTATGTCTTATTTTTACGAACAACAGGATGAAAAAAGCCGATATATAAAGCAGCTTTTAAAAGATATAAAAGAGAAGGATGAAGAAATTATTTTACTGGCATCTAAAAAAAAGGATGAGATAAAAATGGAGCTAAAAGTAATTGAAGATGCATTAAAGGTGAAAGTAAGGTATAGAAAGATAAAAGATAAAAATAGTATATTTGAGAGGGTAGGATAATGCCCAATTCTATCCAGATAGTAGATAGCATAACGAGGATATATAAGAGTAATCTCTTAAAAGAGGAAGCTCCTTCAAAATCAAAGAAGTCCTCTTACAGCAATAGATATATAGATGAAGTAGACATATCTATTGAAGGGAAAAAAAGACAAATATTAGAGAATATTGTATTGGAAGCTATCGATGAACTTCCTAATAAGACATTTGAAAAATAAAGATGACGAAACGAGAGAATATATGGAGGAAAAAAAGGACTTCCTCTCTGCTCTTAACTCTATTATAAAATTTCCTGTAAGAAAGAAGGATGATATAGAAGGATTTTTTGAAGAGGTTGTAAATACAATACATTCCTCTATAGAAGCCAAAAAGATATCCTTAAATCTGCACGGCAATATAAAACCAGATTATAATACCCACATTGGAGAAAAGACTATTTATGTCCCTTTAAGCTTGGACGATGACCATTCTACATTTATTGGATACATAAGACTCCAGAAAGGAAAGGACCAGGATATAGAAACCGAAGAAATAAAATTTTTAGAGACACTTGCCTCCGTTACTGCACTAAAGTTTCAGAGCAGCATATTACAGTTAGTTATATATGAAGGACTGGTTCAAACATTGAAGGTGCTGGTAAACACAGTTGAAGCAAAGGATGCTTACACAAAATATCATTCCAGCAGGGTTGCATATTACTCTGTTGAGACAGCAGAGATCATGGGTCTGGCAAAGGAAGAAAAAGATATTATAAAGATTGCTGGGATGTTGCATGATATTGGTAAAATAGCAATTCCAGAGAGTGTTTTGCTTAAGGAAAGCAAGCTCACAGATGAGGAATTTGAGATAATAAAGATGCATCCGATATTTGGAGATGAGATATTAAAGCCTTTAAAGCTATTTAATCAAGAAAGGATGATTGTTCGATATCACCATGAAAGATGGGATGGAAGTGGATATCCAGAAGGGCTAAAAGGAGAAGATATACCGATTGCTGCAAGAATATTGGCAGTATCTGACTCATTTGATGCCATGACATCTGATAGGGTATATAGAAAGGCAAGACCATTTGAAAATGCATTGAAGGAGATAAAGGAGCTTGCAAATATAAAATATGATCCTTATGTGGTTAAGGCATTTGAACATTTTATAAAAAGAGAACATCTCAGGTAAACAGTGGAACAAAAAAAAGACAGAAGAGAAGCAGTAAGGATAGATGATTATCTCCCCTTTGAATACGAGGTCCTTCAAAGAGAGGAGTATGAAAAAGAGATAAAAATGTTTCCCAAAACAAGCAGTGGTATTGAGCAGCTTGAACTAAGATATCCTCTATTCTGTAAATTCCAATACAGATACAGAATAGAAGAAGAGATAAGCCCAACAGAGCAGGCAATATTGGATCTTCTTGTAATTATAAATAATAAACTGGACACACTTATAAGATTAATGAAAAAAGAAATAGAGGTAGAAAATACATGTCTTAAAGATCCAGCATATATTAATATAAGTGGCAGGGGTATAATGTTTATGTCTAAGGATCCCATACCTGTAGGTGCTTTTTTAAGACTCCGTATATGCATTCCTTTATTCCCTTCCTTTGTGATTCCCGCACTTGGAAAGGTAGTTAGATGCAATAAAAGGGACTCCTCTTTTTATGAAATAGGGGTAAAATTTACTGCCATCCATGAGGATGATAGGGAAGCACTGATACAATACATCTTTATAAAGCAGAGAAGGTTTATACAGAAGTGCAGGCCAAAGTAGCGAACTTCCATTGAAAAGGGACGAAAAATAAAAATAAAAAAAGGATGGAGGTTTTAGCATGAGGGAGATATTACGCAGGATGAGTATAAGGAACCTTATGCTTTCTGTAACAGGAACAATGGCAGTTCTTTGGTTTTTAGGATTTGGCTATTGCCTGTTTGAGCTGGCCAAGATATCTCCTATGATAGAAGGAGAAGCACATAATTTGATTGAGGCAGTAAGACATAAGGCGTTAATTGATTACCTGGGAACACCTATTCTCGCATTTATTATTACCTACCTGATGGGATCTGTTCTTGTAAAAGAGGCAAATAAGCTTAAGGATATAGCAAGCAGGATAAGTAATAAGGATTTTAAGGTAAAAATAGAAATACCTGAAGGAAGCTCAAATGAGATACACATTATAGGAAGGGCAATAAAAAAGACAGTAGAAAATATTATACCAGTCTTGAATCAGGTAAAAGAAAGTATTGAGAATTTTCATTCCGTATCTGATAAGTTTTCCAATGTAGTAAACCAGAATATGAACATGACAGAGACAGCATATAAGAACATAAAAGAACTTACTGATTATATGGAAAAGCTAAAGGTTCAGGTAAACAATATTAATATGTCCCTTTCTCAGCTGACAGAGGCAGTAAATGAAATATCCAAGAATGCCAATGAAACATCCCAGGAAGCAACAAGGGCAAATAATGAGGCAAGGAATACAAGGGAAATACTAAACACACTTATACAGGAGATAGAGAATATAAAATCATCTGCTGATCTTATACAGGGGATTGCAGAGCAGACAAATCTCCTTGCCCTAAATGCCACAATTGAAGCAGCAAGGGCAGGAGAGGCAGGAAAGAGCTTTGCTGTAGTAGCAAATGAAGTAAAGGAGCTTTCTAATAATTCTGCAAAATCAGCAGATGAGATTACAGAAAGGGTTTCTGCCCTTATAAAGAAGGGTCAGATGATGGAGCAGAGCATGAATCAGATACAGGAGGTTATTGCACTTACAAATGACAGGACAATAAATGTGGCATCTGCAGTAGAGGAGCAGACAAGCACTATATCAGAACTTGCTCAGAATCTTTCTTCTATAGACAAAGAGATGGATACCTTAAAGAATGTCCTTTCTGAAATAAACAGGCGGACAGAGGAGACAAAGAAACTGGTGGAAGAAGTGAAGGAAAGTTCCAATGAGCTTACTAATATGGCAAACTTATTGAAGGCCGAAATATCTGAATATCAATTTTAATAATATCTTGATCTTGCTATTTCAGATAGGAAGATGCCAGCGCTTACAGCCACATTAAGGGATTCTACAAAGCCGAATATAGGTATGCTTATTATCTCATGACATGCCTTGCTTACACTGTGTCCTATACCTTTCTGCTCGTTTCCGAGCACCAAGACCAGATCCCTATTCCAGTCAAACTCATACAGGGACATCCTCCCTTCAGGAGATGTCCCTATTATCCATAGTCCTTCTTCACTTAGCCTCTTAAGTACCATTGAGATATTTGGAACCCTGACAATGGGAATATAAAAGCATGCACCAGCAGACCTCTTTAATACCTGTGGAGATACAGAAACTGACCTCTTCTTAGGAATTATTATCCCCTGAACACCAAAGAATGCAGATGTCCTGATAATGGAGGCAAAATTTCCCTCATCTGTAATATGATCAAGGACAATTATGGTTGTCTTTTCTTCTCTTTTTTTTATCTTGGCTAAAAGCTCATCCAAAGGAGTATATTTAAATCCAGAGACTATTGCTATAGCCCCTTGATGATTTATATTTGGAAGAAGAAGATCAAGATCCTTTGAGTCCTTAAAATAAACAGGTATCCCTTCTTCTTTGCAGATCTCTAAGACCTCATTCAAGCGAGAAAGCCCCCTTCCCTTTGCAATCCATACCTCTTTTACCTGAGAAGGATTTGCCTTAATAAGTTCCAAGATTGGCCTTATTCCAGGAACTTTTATCATCTCTTATTTGCAATTATTTGTGGAATTGCACCACCTATCCCTTCTATTATCATCTGAACAGCAACAACTGCCAAGATAAGTCCCATAAGACGAGTCATTATTCCTATCTGAGATGGCTTGAGCCTTTTTTCGATATATTCTCCATAGATAAAGCAAAGATATGTCATCAGGCAGACAAGGCCAAATACAGCTATTACGATGATTATATTAGAGATCTGTGCCTTTTTCCCAACCAAGGAAAGGGCAGTAGTAATTGTTCCTGGGCCTGCAAGGATAGGTGTTCCAAGAGGAGTTATAGCCACATCTTCTGCTCCCTTTTCTTCATATTCTTCGTAAGAGGAAGGAAGAGATGGTCTTTCCTCTTCAGTTGGATGATGCTGATGAGATTTTCTTGCCCTCACAAGATTATAGGCTATCATAAATACCAGAATTCCACCTGCTATCCTGAATGCAGGCAAAGTAATCCCAAATAACCTGAATATTATATTTCCTCCTATGGTAAAGAAGAGGACTATGAGGAAGGCAGATATTGTAGAGACCTTTGCTATCCTGATCTTTTCAGACTCAGGCATGAACTCAACCAAGGATAAAAAGACAGGCGTGTTTCCTATAGGATTCATTATGGCGAGGAATGAAAAAAGACACTCCAGAATAAACTGTATTTCTTTTTCCATAAAAGGATTAGGAAAAAGGGGAGGGGAGGCAAAGGCTCCCCTCTATGGATTTACTCCTTTCCCAAAAGCTTTTTAAATTCCTTTGTTAGAGCAGGAACTACCTTAAACAGGTCATCTACAACACCGTAGTCTGCCTTCTGGAATATAGGAGCTTCTGGGTCCTTATTTATTGCAACTATAACCTTAGACGTTCCCATTCCTGCCAGATGCTGGATAGCACCTGAGATTCCACATGCAATATAGAGGTTTGGAGATACAACCTTTCCTGTCTGACCAACCTGATCTGTCTGTGGTCTCCATCCTGCATCAACTGCTGCACGGGATGCTCCTACTGCTGCACCTATTACATCTGCAAGCTCCTCTAATATCTTGAAGTTTTCAGCACTCTTCATTCCCCTTCCACCAGATACGATCTTGTCTGCCTCTGTAAGATCTATCTTTCCTTCTGCCTTAATCACCTCTACTACCTTTGTCTTAAGCTCTGAATCATCCAGGCTGAACTGTGCATCCACTACCTCCGCAGTCCTTGAAGAGTCAGCTTCATTTATTGGCATCACATTTGGTCTTGCAGTAACAATATTAGGAACGCTGTTTTCTGCAAATGTCACCTTTGCATATGCCTTTCCTGTAAAGATTGGCCTTGTTGCGACAAGCTTCCCATCCTCTATCTCAAATGCTGTGCAATCCTGTGCCATCATAACATCAAGCCTGGCTGCAAGTCTTGGAGCAAGATCCTTTCCCTGTGTGGATGCTCCCATGATGATGATCTGAGGGGTATCAGCCTTTACAAGCTGAGCCAGGACAGATACATAGGCATCACAGGTATATTGTTCAAGTCTTGGATCATCTGCCACTATTACTTTATCTGCTCCATACTGTGCAAGCTCTCCTGCCTTATCCTTTATCCCGGAGCCAAGGACCACTGCTGTAAGCTGTTGGCCAAGTTTATCTGCCAATCTTCTTCCTTCACTTACTACCTCATAGGTTATTTTTCTAAATTCTCCTTCCCTTTGTTCTGCTATTGCCCATACTCCCTGTGCCATATCTCCTCTCCTTCCTTGTTTTTTTATATGACCTTTGCCTCTTCTATAAGTAATTTTGCCAATTTTGCAGCCTTTTCCTCTGGTGTCTCACCTTCAATAATCTTACCCGGTTTCCTTTCTGGTGGTGGTGAAAGCTGGAGCACCTTCAGTTTGCTTGCTGCCTCACCCACCTGAGAAGGATCCATGCCAAGATCAGCAAGTGTCTTAGTCTCTAAAGGCTTTTTCTTTGCTTTCATAATACCTGGAAGAGATGCGTATCTTGGTTCATTAAGTCCTTTCTGACATGTAACAAGTGCTGGAAGTGGAGATTCAACTACTACTGTCTGTCCTTCAACAGGCCTGTGCACTTTGATAGATTTCTGATCATCAGAGTACTCTAATTTAATGGCCAAGGAAACATGAGGAATTCCAAGAAGCTCTGCAAGTGCAACATTTACCATTGCCATATCGTCATCAATTCCTCTCTGACCAGTAAAGATGATGTCATACTCCATATCCTTAATTACAGCAGCAAGTGCCTTTGCTACAGTAAGGGAATCACTTCCTTCAAGTGCATCATCACTAATATGGATTGCCTTATCTGCTCCCATGGCAAGCGCAGTCCTTAAAGCTTCTGTTACCCTTTTTGGACCAAGTCCTATAACTGTTACCTGTCCACCAAACTTCTCCTTTGTTCTTAATGCCTCTTCAATACCAAACTCATCATAAGGGTTAACGACCCACTTAATACCTTCTGTAACTATTGATTTGCCATCAGGGGCAATCCTAATCTGTGTCTCTGTATCTGGCACCTGTTTTACACATGCTATGATATTCACCGCTCCCTCCTTTTTATGTTTTTTTGGATCGCCTATGCAAATACCATTGTATATTTTGCTTGTCAAGAACTTTTGATCCTTTTGTGATCACTTAGTAATTACTAAGTAGTCAAATTGGGGCTTTATCTTTTCTGAATTCTTAGATATAGATCTTAGGCATGAAGGATAAATTAATAGATATGTATAAAAGGATGTTTTCCTTCTTTGGGCCTCAAAGATGGTGGCCAGCAGAAGATCCTTTTGAGATAATGGTAGGAGCAGTGCTAACCCAGAATACAAATTGGAAGAATGTAGAGAAGGCAATAAGAAATTTGAAAGAAAGGGGGATCTTAGACATAAAGAATCTTTATCATATCCCTGAAAAGGAGCTCTCCTATATCATCAGACCTGCTGGATACTATAACATTAAGGCAAGGAGGCTAAAGGCCCTTGTTTCTCATATCTACGAAATTTATGGAGGAGACATCAGTAGATTCTTCTCCCTTGATCTTCCTTCTCTTCGTTCTGAGCTCCTGAGTATAAAAGGGATAGGGCCTGAGACAGCAGATAGCATCATCTTATATGCTGCTCAGAAGCCGATATTTGTGGTTGATGCCTATACATATAGAATAATGAAAAGGCATGGGATGATATATGATGAGATAAGCTACGATGAGCTTCAAGAAATGTTTATGAAGAACCTGCCTGCTGATGTAAAGCTATTTAATGAATTTCATGCCTTGATAGTTGAGACAGGAAAGCAGTTTTGCAAGAAAAGGCCCGTTTGTGAAAAATGCCCCCTAAATGGTTGGCCTAAGGCTTAGACCCTCAGTGCATATATTCCATAAGGCTCTACTTCTCCATCAAATAGATACCTGGAGATAAGGTCAAAATAGAGCTGATATTCGGGAATTGATATCTTTTCATCACTTACATTGATAATAGCCAATACCCTCTCCCTTCCCATTATGCGCTCTATTGAAACGAGCCTTTTGTCTATATCTATAACCTTCTTCTTTCCTCTTGGATGGAATGCCTTTACTCTCTTTCTAAAATCGAGCAGTTTGAGGTAATTTTCAAACACCCTGTGCCTTATGGAATTTTTGTCCCTGAGTTCCTGTTCTAATCTTTCCAGCTTTAACTTTTCCCTATTTATCATCCTCTTTATCCCTGTCTTCTTTACTCCCTCATAGTAGTTCCTTGATCCGAGCAGACTGTGTATGTATATACCCGGGACCCCTTTTAGAAAGAGCATTATTGCCTGAGATGCCATAAATCTTTGAATCTGAAAGGGATCATCAGGATTATTTGGGTCATTTATTGCATCATAATAGGTTATATTGAGTTCGTATGGCTCTTTCTTTCCCCCTCTCTTCATATAAGAAACGTATCCATTGTGCTTTAGGGTGAGTTTTACAAGGTTTTCTATCTCTTCTTCACTTAATATCCCCTTTGCACCTACCACACTTATTCCATCATGAGATGCAAGAAAGTCGAAGAATAGGAGGTCATCCCTTGTCCTCTTTGTAATCCACTGTATCTTGGTTGCATCCTTTCTTGCAAAGGCATCCAATACAAGTGGAGGAAGGGCAAACTGATAAACCATATGCGCCTCATCACCTTCACCAAAGTATGCAATATTCTCCTTGTAAGGGAAATTTGCCTCTGTAAGAAGCATTGCATAAGGTGCCACATACTGGATTATTCTTCTAAATAGCTTTACTATCTGATGTGTCTTTGCAAGGTTTACACAGCTTGTATGGGGTTCTTTCCAAACATATCCTATTGCATCTAACCTTATTATCTCAGCTCCCTGAGAAATATAGAATAGAAGCACATCTATCATCCTCATCAATACTTCAGGATTTCTGTAATTCAGATCTATCTGGTCAGCACTAAATGTGGTCCAGACATATTTATCTCCTCCCCATGCTGTTTTAAACTTTGTAAAAAGGGGGGTTTCTCTTGGCCTAAATACCTCTGGCATCTCTATCTCTTTGTCATACCAGATGAAGTAGTTTATATACCTCTTATCTCCCTGAAGAAATCTCTGAAACCATTCAGACTTACTGGATACATGATTTAAGACAAAATCTACCATCAGATGATAGTCCTCAGATATCCTCCTTATATCCTCCCATGTTCCAAACTGGGGATCCACCTTTTTATAGTCTATTACTGCAAATCCTCCGTCAGAGCTGCTTGGGAAAAAAGGAAGGATGTGGACACCTGTAATCACATCTCCTACATATCTCAGCAAGAAGTTATGAAGAGTAACAAGAGGCTTTTCTCCCTCTTTTTGTATATTATCTGGATATATAATAAGGATAGAATCCTTTTCTGAGATAACAGGTTTATTCTTATATTTTTTTCTCCTCGATTTTATCAGGCTATTTACCGCATATTTATCCATCATTTCTTTTAAAGACCCTATAAGCTCATCTGAGACCTCTTTTGAGTATATAATCCTTAGTATAAGCCTTATCTGTTTTAATAGATCTGCACGCCTTTTACTTAGTTTCATATCAGATCTCCTTTAGATAAAGTTTATAAGAATTTAATATCAAAAGGGAAAAAATAAAAGTGTATTTTTTCAGAATCTTGAAAATTGTTATGCGTTAGGGTAGCATTTAGTCCACAATTTTTATTTTAAATATGAAAAAAATGAGCATTTCTATTAAAAAAGGGGATATACTGGAACTACGAATAGAAAAGATGGCTGCAGGTGGATTTGGAGTAGCCCGCTTAAATAGGTATGTCATATTTGTAAAAGGTGCAGCAGAAGGGGATGTGGTTAAGGCGAGGGTCTATAAGAAAAAGAAGGATTATTCAGAGGCAAAAGTAGTAGAGGTAATAGAACCATCAGAGCATAGGATTGAACCAGAATGCAAATATTATGGATACTGCGGTGGATGTCAGTGGCAGCACATAAGATATGATGCACAGCTAAGATACAAGAAGGAGATTGTAAAAGAGGCAATGCATAAGATAGGAGGACTGAGGGATGTAAAGATACTGGATACGATCCCATCTGAGGAGATTTTTGAATATAGAAACAAGATGGAGTTTACATTTTCTAAAAAGCCTTGGATTCTTCCTTCATCAGAAGAAGAAAAGCCACCATTTGCACTCGGGCTTCACATACCAGGATCATTTGATAGGGTAATTGATATAAAAAGATGTCTCCTTCAGCCTGGTAAGGGAAATATGATATTGGATATAGTAAGGCAATATGTTAAAAAGACAGCAACACCTATATATGACATAAAAACACATGAGGGTTTTTGGAGATTCCTTACACTTAGAAACTCTAAGGCATTTGGAGAGTGGATGGTAAATATTATCACCTCAGAGGATGAGCCTCCAATAATTGAACCTTTATCAAAGGAGCTCTGTAAAAAGGTGGATGGAATAAGGACAGTGGTGAATAATATAAGCAAAAAGAAGGCTGCTGTTGCTATAGGAGATAGGGAAGTTGTTGTCTATGGAGATGGATTTATTGAGGATAAGATAGGAGATTTTAGATTCAGGATATCTGCAAACTCCTTTTTTCAGACAAATCCCAAGGGAGCAGAGAATCTGTATGCTAAGGTAAGAGAGTATGCAGAGCTTTCAGGAAAGGAAGAAGTCCTTGATCTATACAGTGGAACTGGCACAATTCCTATATTTCTATCCAGGGATGCAAAGAGGATAATCGGGATAGAGATAAGTCAGGATGCTGTAAAGGATGCAAGAAAGAATTGTTCTCTAAATGGAATAGACAATTGTCTGTTTATTATTGGAGATATAAGGGAGATGCTTTCAAAGGCAATCTCTGAGATAAGGCCAGATGTGATAATTGCTGATCCACCAAGGCCAGGCATGCACAAGGATGTAATTAAAGGAATAATAGAACTGGGTGCAAAAAAGCTTATCTATGTATCCTGCAATCCTGCAACCATGGCAAGGGATATTGCAATGCTATCTAATATGTATGAAACAAAGGAGATACAGCCCGTAGATATGTTTCCACATACACATCATATAGAAGTAGTTGCAAAAATGGTAAAAAAAGAGAGGTGATGTTATGGACAGCAACCATAGGATAAGGAATCAGATACTCAGGGCATTAAAGAAGAAGAAAATGAGCTTCTGGGAGCTTATAAATTACCAGGATTCTCATATAGTTGAATTTGTTCAACATCTAAAAGAGCTTATGGAGCAAGGTCTTATCAAAAATGAAGATGGATACTTCTCCTTGGCAAAGGATGTGCCTTTGGAAGAGAAAAAGCCTGTTTTATGTGATAGATGCAATATAGGGGTTGAGATAAAGGGATATTTTAAGAATATACTTGCTAAGTTCTTAGATGTTACGAAAAACAGGCCTCTTCCAACAAGTGATTTTGATCAGGGATTTGTAAGACCAAGAGATACAATTGCAAGGCTTGCATTTATATATGAAAGGGGAGACTTAGAAGGACAGGAGATCTTTATACTTGGAGATGATGATCTATTAAGTGTTGCCATTGGGCTTACTGGAATGGCAAAGAGGGTAAGGGTTGTTGAGATAGATGATAGGATCACAACCTTTATAAGAAATTTCTGCAAAGAGTATGGGATAAAAAACATAGATGTTAGAGAATATAATGTATTGGAGGAGATTCCAGAAGAGGACAGGAGAAAATATGATGTCTTTGTAACAGATCCTGTAGAGACAAAGAAAGGGCTAAAGCTGTTTGTTGGAAGATGTATTGAAGCACTTAAAGGAGAAGGAAGTGCTGGATATATAGGACTTACCCACAGGGAGGCATCTTTAAAGAAGTGGTATGATTTTCAAGAGTTTCTGATTGAGGCAGGCTTTGTTATTACTGATATATTGAGGGACTTCTCCATATATCCTGAAAGGGAAAATAGATGGGATGATTTTTATAAGACATATAAAATAATGAAAGAGATAAAGCTTCCAATGCCAGATACAGACTGGTATAAATCTTGTTTTGTAAGATTTGAGGCAATAAAGGATCCAGTTCTTCCAGAGTTTCATCCACCAAAGGATCTAAAAGAGCTCTATTTTGATGAAGAGTCATGGGCAACTCCATTGCCTTCCTACATGAAAGACGAAACTTGACCATCCTCCTCCAAGTGCTTTGTAGAGCTTTATTAGCTCTATTATTACTCTTCCTTTACTTACAGCAAGCTGATCTTGAAGCTGCTGAAGGGATCTTTCTGCATCTAAGACATCTATAAAATCAGATATCCCTGCTCTGTATCTATCAAGTGCAAGCTCATAACTTTTTCTTGCTGCATCTACTGCCTTCTTTAATGCATGGCATCTCTTCTTTTCTTTTACATAGGAGATTATTGCATTCCTAACCTCCTCTAATGCCTTAAGTATTGTGTTCTTGTATTCATAGTATGCCTGCTTTTGCCTTTCAGTATAAATCTTTACATTCTGCCTGAGCTCTCCTGCATGAAATATCTTCCATGTTATACTTGCTGCAATATGCCAGGTTCTACTTGCCCACTTAAATAGATCCCCCTTTGACATGCTTTCAAGTCCAATGCTTCCTGAAAGATCAAATTTTGGATAAAGTTCTGCCTTTGCCTTCCCAACTGCATAAGTTGCAGCTGCAAGATTAAACTCTGCCCTTCTTACATCAGGTCTATTTCTAAGTGCATTTGCAGGAATCCCTATGACGACTCTTATAGGTGGCTCTGGTATAGGATAGGATTCAGAAAGAAGATCATCTATTTCACCTGGTCTTTTTCCAAGAAGAACAGCAATCCTATTCTTTGCCCTTTCTATTCCTTCTTGAAGAGGAGGTATCTGCGACCTTGTATCTTCAAGGACATATCTGGATTGCTGAACATATAGCTCATCTATAAGGCCTGCCTTATACTTAGAGAGATTTAGCTTATATATGGCTTCCTGAGCCTTTGCATTTGAGATTACTGCCTTTAGCCTTTCCTGATATGTCCTGAGCTCTACATAATTTATCGCCAATTCAGAAAGAAGTGAAACAATTACATCCCTTAGACCTTCTTTTGCTGCAAGAAGCCTTGCTTCCTGTTCCTCAATGGATCTCCTTATCCCACCAAATATGTCTATTTCCCAGCTTGAATCAATACTTACTGAATAAAGCTCTTCTGTTCTTCCTGTCTCACTTATCCTCTTTCTTGTTGCAGATGCATTTATGTCAAAGAAGGGAAATAGCCTTGCTCTCTCTCTTTCTCTAAGTGCCCTTGCTTCTCTAAGTCTTGAAAGTGCTATCTTTATATCCAGGTTTCCTTTAACTGCCATATCTATAAGCTTATTTAGGGTTGGATCATGAAGATTTTCCCACCATCTTTGAACTTCTTCTATTTCTTTCTTTTCAGATACAACTATTCCTGCCTGTTTTGTAATACTTTCTGGATACCATTCCTTAGAAAGCCTTATTTTCTGAGGCCTATATTCTGGACCAACAGAGCAGCAGGAAAGGAGGATGGGTAAAAGAATAAGAAAAAATGATTTTTTCACCTCTTCCTCACCTTATCTACAATGCTTTGAATAATATAGTAAAGTCCTGGAATAAGGAATATCCCAAAGACAGTAGCAAGAAGCATCCCAAAAAACACGGTTGTTCCAATATGTATCCTGCTTATTGCACCAGCACCCCTTGAAAAAAGAAGTGGCAAAACACCAAGAATAAATGTAAATGCAGTCATAAGAACTGGTCTAAATCTTATTCTTGCACCCTCTATAGCAGCCTCTGCTGCTGATACCCCTTCTTCTTTCCTTCTTTTTGCAAACTCTACAATCAGGATTGCATTCTTTGTAGAAAGACCTATAAGAAGCACAAGACCTATCTGTGCGTAGATGCTTAGACTGAGTCTCATTAAATATATCCCCAAGAGTGCTCCAAGAGTTGATATTGGGACATAAAAGATTATGGACAAAGGTATTGTCCAGCTTTCATACTGTGCTACTAAAAAGAGATATCCAAATATAACTGCAAAAAGAAATATCACATAAATCTTTCCTCCTGCCTTCTTTTCCTGATAAGACATGGATGACCATTCATAAGAGAATCCTTCTGGAAGAACCTTATCAAGTATCTTCTCCATTTCCTTTATTGCATCTCCAGAACTGTATCCTCTTTTTGCTTCTCCATTTATTGTTGCACTTGGAAAGAGGTTATATCTATAGACAAATGGTGGAGCAATTGTATGTCTAATTTTTACAATGCTTTCTAATGGAATCATTCCACCTCTATCACTTCTTACATATAGCCTCTTTATATCCCTTATTTCATCCCTATACTTGGAGTCTGCCTGAACTTTTACCTGATATACCCTTCCAAAAAGGTTAAAGTCATTTACATAGAATGAACCAAAATTTGCTTTTAACTCATGATATATTCTGCTTATTGGAACACCTAAGAGTTCTGCTTTTTTTCTGTCAAGCTCTAAGTATATTTGTGGTGTATTTGCCCTGTATGTAGTGAATACCCTTGTAAGAATTGGGCTTTTATTTGCAGAAATAACAACTGCCCTTGAGACAGCTGCAAGCTCTTGAGGAGACTGCCCTTCTGTTGCCTGAATCCTTAAATCAAATCCACCTGTTTTTCCAAGTCCAAGTATTATTGGGGGAGGAAATGCAAATATATCTGCCTCAGAGATATTGGAGAATATCCTTTGTGCCTTTCCCATAATGGAGAATACACTTAGGTCAAAGGATTTCCTCTTACTCCATGGCTCAAGCATTACTACACCAAATCCAAGATTATCTGCATTCCCACTTAAGAAACTAAATCCACTTACTCCTATAACATCCTTCACTCCCTTTATCTTCCTTCCCTTTT